>JBBRJL010000009.1:0-15632 GCA_038219375.1 Chitinophagales bacterium
CAATACGTCTTTCGGAATTAGCAGTTGGCATAGGGCCATTTGTGATAGGACCGGTAGTAGAAAGAAAAATTGGTCTCTCGGCATTCAGTCAGATGGCGATCAATGCGGAAGAATGGCAAACAGCCGAATGGGGCAAGCAAAAAGGATTATTTACAGAAGCTTTTGAAAGTGTAGAACAACTCGATGCGTATATCGATCAATTTACAACCGCCCTTGTAAAGAAAAATCCTGCTGCCTTAGCTCAACTCAAAAAAGTATTTTGGGAAGATACCGAACATTGGGACCAATTGCTTGAGAAACGTGCTGAAATGAGTGGGAACCTAATACTTTCAGATTTTGCCAAAGAGGCTATCGCTGCTTTTCTAAGTGCATAACAACATTTACGAGATCTTTTCTTCTAATCCTGAAGTCATCAAAAAATAGATTTGAATACAAGTGAGACATATGATTACATCATTGCAGGATCAGGTGCGGCTGGACTTATGCTTGCTTATAGGATGAGTCAAGATGCCTACTTTGATTCAAAAAAGATTTTACTGATAGATCGAGTTGTCAAAAATAGTAATGATAGAACCTGGTGTTATTGGGAAGAAGGAGATGGAGAATGGGACCACTTGACCACAAAATCATGGCATAAAATATATTTTGGCAGCAAAGACTTTTCAAAATCAATTGATCTGGAAACTTACCAATATAAAATGGTACGCAGCAGCGATCTTTATAAATTTATTTTTGATATACTTAAGAAAAAAGATAATTTTGAGTTTAATACGAATAGGATTGGACAAATTTCAGAAAAAAACAATCTTGTTCATGTCAAAACTACAGAAAAAGAATTCGTAGGCAAAAAAGTATTAAACTCCATTTTTGACCCTTCAATTATTGAAACATTACCTGAGTTTCCATATTTAAAACAACACTTTATTGGATGGTTTATCAAAACTGATCTAGCAATCTTTGATGAAAACCAAGCGACATTTATGGATTTCACGGTAGCTCAAAGAGGGAATACACGGTTTATGTACGTATTGCCGACTTCGCCATACGAAGCATTGGTGGAGTATACCTTGTTTTCAGAAAATTTGCTAGATACAACAGAATACGAATCAGAAATAGAACTTTATCTATCCAAACTAGGAATCTCAGATTACACCATTACGGAAAAGGAAATAGGTAATATCCCTATGACATCCTATCCATTTGAGAGACATAATACTAGCAACATCCTTCATATAGGTAGCGCAGGTGGATGGACCAAGGCTAGCACTGGCTACACTTTTGCATCCACTACCAGAAAAAGTAGAGATCTCGTCTCGTTTTTGAAAAAGGAGTCAGATTTTACCCGTTTTCACAAACTAAGTCGTTATTGGTATTATGATTTGATTTTTCTTGATGTCCTTCATAGAAACAATGAAGTTGGTTCACGTGTTTTTTCTTCAATATTTAGTAATAACCGTCTGAAAAACATATTTAGATTCTTGGATGAAAGCGGTACAATGCTAGGAGATATAAAAATTATGCTTAAAACTCGACCAATGTGGCTCTTTACTAGATCCGCAATCCTAAATTTAATAAAAATGTTTAAAAGATATTAATATGTTGCAACCGTTTACGATAGAATTTTTCAAAGAATTGCGTCAAAACAACCATAAAGAATGGTTCGATCAAAATAGAAAGAGATATGAAAAAGTCAAAGCAGACTACCTCAATCTTGCGGGAAATATCCTTGAAGAAATGAAAAAAGTGGACGAGTCATTAGATATTTTGTCTCCCAAAGACTGTACATTTAGGATAAATAAAGACATTAGGTTTTCAAAAGATAAGACGCCATACAAAACAAATCTTGGTATAGCATTACACCCATTTGGTAAAAAAATGCAGTTGGCTGCATATTATATCCACCTAGAAGAAGGTCAATCATTTGTAGGTGGTGGACTGTGGATGCCAGAAGCACCATTATTGGCAAAATTGCGGAAAGAAATCAACTATTTTTATCAGGATTTGGAAGGTATATTGTCTGACCCAAACTTTATAAAAACATATGGTGAACTGGATGTTGACCCAGGACAAAAGCTTATAAGACCGCCAAAAGGATATGAAGCCGAAAATCCTGCCATAGAATTTCTGAAGCTTAAAAGTTTTACAGCTTCTCGCAAAATCCCCGACAATATGCTCACTTCAGAGAAACTCATTCCATTTGTTAAGGAATCACTCACAGCTTTAAAACCTATGATTTCATTTGCCAATCGTGGATTGATGAGCGATGATGATGGCGGCATCTAAGTTTTGGAGTAAATATAATGTGCTATCATGGTAGCTGAATGAATAACAAATAACCATATGCTGAGGAAGTTATATTACTTTTTACCACCCAAAATGCGATTTCTAGTCAGGCGCCTAGTCTATCTTCCTTACGATATTTGGTCATCAAAAGATGCGCTTCAACCACCTAAAAGCCTTATCTATATAGGCAGTGGCGATTTTATCCGACAAGGGGAAGAATGGAAATCATTCTTTATCCAAAATGGGTTAAAACCTAATGACCATTTTCTTGATATCGGAAGTGGAATAGGTCGTATTGCTATTGGTCTTACTCCGTATCTCCAAGGCGAATATCATGGTTTTGAAGCAATGCAAGTAGGTGCTGAATGGTGTACCAAAAACATTACACTTAAATTCCCTAACTTCCGATTTCAACATGTCAGTCTCCACAATGATTTGTATAATTCTAGCGGAATAGATGCTGCCACATACAAATTTGATTATCCATCAGACTCCTTTCAAATGGCTTGTTCTATCTCCGTATTTTCACATATGGCAGATAAAGAAGTCGAAAATTATCTGTCTGAATCTTATCGTGTACTTAAGAAAGGTGGTAAATTGATTGCAACTTTTTTTGTTATGGAGAAAGATAGTTTAAGTGCAATGAACGGAGATTATAAAGGTTTTAGGTTTGATTTCGAATACGAAAACCATTACCTAATGGATAAGAATGTAACGTCTGCCAATGTTTGTTTCAAAAAAGATTATTTGTATTCTATTATTCAGAAAAACGGATTCACCATCCAAACCACGATACGAGGTAGTTGGTTTGGCGTAGAAAACGATAATAATCTTGCTTTTCAAGATGTCTACGTCCTAGAAAAATAAGTCGAACTGTAATACACTTTTAAAGCTTGTCTAATTTCTATATTTAAACAGTTGCTGCCAAATGACATGCTTGGTTAATCGCCCTTTTTGCATCAAGTTCAGCTGCTTCATCAGCTCCACCTATCAATATTGGATTTAATCCTTGTTCCAATAATTCATTGTACAACACTCTTGAAGGCTCCTGTCCTGCACAAATAACTATATGATCTACAGGTAAAACACGAGATTCACCTTTCACCACAATGTGCAATCCTGCATCGTCTATTTTTTGATATTCAACATCGGAAATCATCTGAACATTATTGGCTACAAGGCTAGCTTTATGGATCCATCCCGTTGTTTTTCCGAGCGTAGCGCCATGTTTTCCAGTAGATCTTTTTAATAAATACACTTCACGCGCAGGCTTTTGTACCACGGCTTCCTTCAATGCACCTGCCGTAGCATATTCGTAATCTACGCCCCAAGTGGCCAAAAATGTTTTTATTTCTCCTTCTTGATTAGTGTGATGAACTAGAAATTCTGCCACATCAAACCCAATACCTCCTGCACCTACGATCGCCACCGACCTGCCTACCTCAACCTTATGTTGCAATACATCAATATACGATAAAACCTTAGGGTGGTCAATACCGTCTATCTCTAATTTCCTTGGGACTACACCATTCGCCAAAATAATTTCATCATACTTATCATTTAGTAAATCCTTATTCGCTGTGGTATTTAGGAGTACATTGACATTGTATTTTACCATCATTCGTTGATAATATCTTATTGTTTCAGCATATTCTTCCTTACCGGGAATGATTTTTGCCATATTGAATTGGCCTCCGAGTTGGGTAGCAGCTTCATATAGATCGACTTTGTGGCCTCTCATCGCTGCAATATGTGCATAAGCCAAACCTGCAGGTCCACTTCCGACAACAGCGATATTTTTTGGCGCTTGTGTAGGTAGATAATTTAGTTCTGTTTCGTGGCAAGCTCGAGGGTTGACCAGACAAGATGAAATTTTCAACTGGAAAGTGTGGTCTAGACAAGCTTGATTACATGCGATGCAGGTATTTATCTCATCAACTCTACCTTCTATTGTTTTCAGGACTAAATCAGCATCAGCCAAAAATGGTCGAGCCATCGATATCATGTCTGCACATCCATCCGCCAGTACTTCTTCTGCTACATCAGGCATATTGATACGATTGACGGCTATGAGTGGGATATTTACCTCAGATTTTAATTTTTTAGTTACCCAAGCGAATGCTTTTCTAGGTACTACTGTTGCAATAGTCGGAATTCTAGCCTCATGCCAGCCGATACCTGTATTTATAAGGGTAGCGCCTACTTTTTCTATCGCTTTGGCTAATTGTACAACTTCTGACCAAGTGCTACCACCTTCTACGAGATCAAGCATGGACAATCTGTAGATGATAATAAAGTTATCTCCACATGCTTTTCTGGTATCGTTTACAATCTGAATCGGAAATTTAATTCTGTTTTCATACGATCCTCCCCATTCGTCTTGACGTTGATTCGTTCTTTTAGCTATAAATTGATTGATAAGATATCCTTCTGAGCCCATTATTTCTACACCGTCGTAACCAGCTTCTTGTGCCAATAATGCACATTTTACATAGTCGTCTATAGTTTTTTCTATTTCTTCGTGGCTCAGTTCTTTGGGTTTGAAAAAATTGATAGGTGCCTGAATAGCTGATGGTGCAACGATTTTCGGATGGTATCCATACCTACCTGTGTGAAGGATTTGCATACATATCTTTCCACCTTCTGCATGTACGGCTGAGGTGATAAGTTTGTGATGAGCTACTTCTTCCTCAGTATTCAACTTCGCAGCCATTGCCGCCACACATCCCTCTGCATTAGGCGAGATGCCTCCTGTGACTATAAGACCGACTTGACCTTTAGCTCTTTCTGCAAAATATACCGCTGCTCTTTCAAACCCACCTGGAATTTCTTCGAGATTGGTGTGCATAGAACCCATGAGAACCCTATTCTTTAAGGTAGTCCAACCGAGATCAAGCGGGGCAAGCATTTTGTCGTACATAATGAATTTTTAATGTTAAGCAAAGATAAAAAACTTTACTTGAAGTAAAGTAATGTATCAATACTATTTCTTTTTTAAGCCAATTTAGTCATTTAATCGACATTTACAGGAAACTTGTATAAAGAACTTGTACGCACTTTTTTGTGTTATTATATTTGTATAAATAATTTAAATAAGAGATGGCAGTTTATAAAGAGTTTAAAGTAGGGAGTGGTAATAGTCCCTTTGGATTTTTTGTTCCCTTACTGATATTAGCTGTTTTTTTTGCAGCTTTATTTTTTCTTGCTCAAGGCATATTTTGGCTATTTAGCTATATCGCTCCTGTATTTCTTATAGCTGCTTTAATATTGGATTACAGAGTTGTTTTGGGATTTTTTCAATTTATTTGGAAACTCCTTAAAGAAAAAACCCTTTTTGGCATTGTTGCCATTATCCTTACATTTTTTGGATATCCATTCGTGTCTGCATATTTGTTTTTCAAAGCACTATCAAGTAAGACGATAAAAAATGTACAGAAAAAGATGGAAGTTGAACAAAATACATATACGGAATTTGAAGAAGTAGCAGATGAAGATACTACTTTTTTAGAGTTGCCTCCATTGCATTCACAAAAACAAGAGAATAGCAGGCCACAAGCAAAAACTAGTGAATATGACGACATGTTTAAGTAAATGGTAGGACTTGCTTATTTTTTCATCATTGGTTTTGCAATTGGATATGTTTTTCTGATCCTTTATATTATAGATGGTTGGGACAAAACCGATACATTTTCCATAAACGAAAAAAATCAGCCAAAGTCAGGCATATCTGTCCTAATTGCTGCAAGAAACGAAGAAAACAATATTTCAGAGTGCGTTCAGAGTATCCTTTCCAACAATACTGATAGTCCTTACGAAATAATCATTATCAATGACCATAGTACAGATCAGACCCTTCAAATCATAAAAAACATTACCGATTATAAAGTGATAGTGCTTGACCTTCCTGATGGGTTGACCGGCAAAAAATCGGCATTGTCTTTTGGGATAACTAGTGCTAGATACGATCTGATCTTATGTACGGATGCAGACAGTATTGTCGGCCGTCAATGGATTCAAAGTCATCAGCATTTCCAAGCCGAACATGATTACAATATTCAAACCAGCTTAGTGATGCCAGAAGATAATGATATTTTTTTAAGTAGATTTCAGATGATGGATTTTGTTGCTACGATGGCTATTACTGCCAATGGTATCCAAAGAAAAGACTATTTCCTTGCTAATGGAGCTAATCTGTGTTATAAAAAATCATTTTTCTATGACGTGAAAGGTTTTGACGGAAATCAGAATATTGCTTCCGGTGATGACGTATTTATGATGGAAAAAGCTGCTGAATTAGCGGTTGATAAAATAGGATTCTTAAAGTCGTTGGACGCTATGGTTATCACAAAATCTGAAACTACTTGGACATCACTTTTTAACCAAAGAAAACGATGGGCGTCAAAGTCTATGAAAACTTCTGATAAAAACGTAGTAAAGATTCAGGCTTATGTCTTTTTGTTTTGCCTTATTATGTTATTATCCATAGTATTGGGTCCGATATTTATGCCTGAGATATTGTTTGCCAGTCTGACGGCATTAACTATTAAAATGGTAGTTGATTATATGTTTTTGTCCAAGCTATCGACATATTTCAAACAAGAGCAGGTCATGAAGTCATTTATACCCGTATTTTTTATTTATTTCATTCATATTTTATATTCGGGAATGATAGCAATGTTTCCTTCGTCATATGTTTGGAAAGATAGGAATAACAAATAGCCGAAATATAAACTTAAAAAACAAAAGGCCATCTTTGCAAAAAAGACAGCCTTTTGTTTTTAGCTAACTATAGAAAATAGAAAATCTGATTAGTTGACTGCGTCAGTCAATGATTTACCAGCTTTGAATTTTACAGAAGTTTTAGCTGCAATTTTGATAGTTGCACCTGTTGAAGGGTTTCTTCCATCTCTAGCTTCTTTGTGAGCTGTTGAGAATGTACCAAATCCTACGAAAGCAGCTTTGTCACCACTTTTAAGACTAGACTCGATGCCAGTGAAAACTGCATCTATTGCACTACCAGCTTGCGCTTTAGTTACCCCAGCTGCATCAGCAACTGCATTGATTAAATCTCCTTTGTTCATTTTATTAAATTTTATTGGATAAAGAATTTATTCGGGCGCAAATGTATGCTTAATTCATATATATGCAAATTTTAATTCATAAAAATATACCAAAATGATAAGAAAATACGATTTTATTAATGTTTTAAGCGTTTTAACAAAAAATTACATATGTCAAGAACACTTATTCTTAAGAAATTATTGTTAGTAATCAGAATTTTGTACTTTTGAATCATTAAATGTAATCGTATGTCTAAATATCTTAAATATAGCTGTTTCGTAGCATTGTTCATCATGTTTACCACAAGCCAACAATCATGCAAAACAAATAAAGAAGGTTGTGGCCAAGAAGAAGCATATGCTCCCGACATGGAATCTAAAGGTGGAAAATCAAACCTTTTCTCGAAAGGCCAACGAAAAAAGATGAAAAAGAAGGGGTAATATCTTTTCTACAATCTGTCTTTTGGTACTAAACTTAATATTAAGTAAAGATAAATCAATCCGTTTCTGAATGATAGAAAACATATTTATTGAGACTTTAATAAATATTCAAAAACACTTATTATCTTTGCTACACGACATTTAGTGTCGGATATACAATAACTGTTTTGCCCACATTAAAAATCTTTAAATTATGTTGTTTTCAAAAATGAATATTATTTGGTTAGCACTTGCTCTTGTAGCTATTTTGATTTATTCAGCTTGTAAGCAGCCACAAAAAGATGTGGTCGAAACAAACACATACGAAAAACCGCGAGTACCAGATTGGCACAAAAATGCTGTTATATATGAAGTAAATCTAAGACATTTTACCAAAGAAAATACTTTCAAATCCTTCGAATCACATATCCCACGTCTCAAAGAAATGGGTATAGATATCTTATGGTTCATGCCAATAAATCCTGTGAGCATCAAGAATCGCAAAGGTGAGTTGGGTAGTCCGTACTCCATAGGCGATTATTACAAAACAAATCCTGAATTTGGTACCATGGAAGATTTTAAACATATGGTTCAGGCTATCCACGATGCTGGAATGTATATTATCATTGATTGGGTACCAAATCATACTGGTTGGGACAATCCTTGGATTACAGAACATGCAGATTGGTACACAAAAGACAAAGATGGAAATATCATTGATCCAATAGACTACAATACAGGCAAATCTTGGGGATGGACCGATGTGGCAGATCTAAACTTCGATAATGCCGAGATGCGTTTAGGAATGATAGATGCCCTTAAATTTTGGGTAAATGAGACAGGTATAGATGGTTATCGTATGGATGTGGCACACGGAGTTCCTGCTGACTTTTGGGTGCAATGTGCCGATTCGCTATATGCATTGAAGCCTTTGTATATGCTATCAGAAGGCGAGGTGCCAGAAATCGTTAATAATGGTACGTTTATAGCTGATTATGGTTGGGAAATGCACCATTTGCTTAACGAAATTGCCAAAACTCAGGGAGCAACTAGAAAAACAGCAGCTCAACTAGTACAAGGAAATGTAGTAGAAGGAGACAAAAAAGATCAAGTAAAAAAGACAGCTCTTGATATAGACGCATTACTAGCCAAAAAATCAACCCAATATTCTAAAGGGTATCAAATGCAGTTTACATCCAATCATGACGAAAACTCGTGGGCAGGTACAGAGTTTGCCAGAATGGGCGACGGACATAAAGCTTTTGCAGTTTTGACGGCTACTTTTAATGGTATTCCATTGTTATATACAGGTCAGGAGTCGGCTATGGACAAACAATTAGAGTTTTTCAAAAAAGATAGTATTCCTTGGGGAGACTACAGTTATGCCGGGTTTTATAAAGCACTTTATGACCTTAAACATAGAAATCAAGCTATATGGAATGGCACATATGGTGGACCCTTGGTCAAAATTCAGACAGAAAATGACGAAAAGATTTATGCTTTTACCCGAGAAAAAGATGGTGATAAAGTAGTGGTGATCATAAACCTATCAGCACAAAAACAAAAAGCAAACATCGGTGGAGATACGGCGTCAGGTGTTTACACAAATATTTTTACAGACGAAAAACAAGAAATAAAAAAGAATGATGTCATCGAACTTGGACCTTGGGATTATTTAGTCTTATCAAATAAGTGACGTACATCTCTTTAGTTCAGAAACTTGTAATACAGTTTTCTGATCGTTGCTGGATTAGATCTCCATTTGAACATAAAAAATGCGATCAGGTTAAGAAGATTGACTTTCAAGTAGGAGTTGTGTCTGTATTTTCTTGAAGAAACAGTTGCTTTCTTTTGGATAATTGTGAACGGTTTTTTCAGTTTTCGAAGTCGTCTGACAAAATCAAAATCCTCCATAATACCATAATGTTCATCATACCCATTCATTTCTTCATATAGTGATTTGGTCATAAAATGTATCTGATCTCCACCACCCGCAAAAATTCCATCTTTGCCCGTAAATCTTGCATTGACATTTAATAATGTTGTAGTAGGATCAAATTGATAAGCAAAAAATCCAAACTCGTTTTCATCATTCAAAGTGTCTGTTATGTCTTTAATAAATGTAATTGGTGGCAACACATCTGCATGCAAAAAGCAAAATATATTTTTTTTTGCACATTGTGCACCTTCATTCATCTGGGCAGCTCTCCCTGACTTTTGGGCCTTTATGTAGGTATGTTTGTACAGTTTTACAATTTCCGATGTTTGGTCTGAGCTTTCAGGACTATCCACAATGATGACTTCAAAAGTTGATTTATCTAGTCCTTCAAAAAACATCATTAGTTTTTCGATGTTTTCAGACTCGTTGTAGGTAGGAATGATGATGGAAATGAAAGACAAATTGTTTTTGATTATTTTGGTCAAAAGTAATTTGTTTCATCAAAATAACATTAACTTTACTCAATAATCATTCAAATTTTACATTTTTGTGAATATTAGGTCTTGGGTTAAAAATTTATTTTTACGCCATAAAATAGTGGATTTATGTCTTTTACGAAGTGTTTTCTATTTTCTTTTTTATGTCTTTTCTTTAGTGGTAACTTATCTTCTCAAGGTGTTCCTATCAACTATTTATTGACTTCACAGGAGTTCATCCAAGATATCAGAGACAAAAAAGATATCACTGCTTACGTCAAGATATTTGAAGTATGTGATATCGACAAACTTAGTGGTCAGTTAGGTACCGACGATCAGAAATTTGCATTTTGGGTTAATATTTATAATGCTTTTATCCAAGTCATACTCACATCGCAACCAAAAAAGTACGACGACAGACGTACATTTTTCGGAGCAAAACAAATCAATATCGGTGGGGAAATGATGAGTTTTGCAGATATCGAACATGGCATACTCCGACGATCACAACATCAGTTTTTTCTCGGATATTTGACTCGATTATTCCCTAGTAGTTTAGAAAAAAAACTTAGGGTAGACAAAAGGGATTATAGAATTCATTTTGCGCTCAATTGTGGTGCAAAATCCTGTCCACCTGTCGCTATTTATGATTGGACGAGATTGTCTGAGCAATTTGACAAAAGCTCAAAAGCGTATTTAACTAAGTTTACCACATATAATAAGGAAGAAAAAACAGCTTATGTGACGAGCCTATTTAGTTGGTTCAGAGGAGATTTCGGTGGCTTGAACGGCATTAAGGATATCCTATTAAAACACCAACTTATTCCCGATAAAAACACTAGAATAAAGACATCAACTTACGATTGGACCTTGGACTTAGGTAATTTTATCGCTCTCTGATTCCCATACTTCCCCTGAATATGCGCAACTCACCGTAGGTAAAATCTTCGCCCGCTTTTTCTTTCATATCACTAAGATTTCCACCCGTATATCCTTCAAATAATATCTCCAACGACCTGATCTTATCGTCAGTCATAACTTCCGTAATGGCTACTTTTCCTTCTTCTATCAATCTAGCCATATGTCCTTGTACGGTCGTCATCGTCAGTTTTCGTTCTTGGACGATTTCTTCAAGGGGCTTTTTATCCAGCCACATTTCGTAAGTGATTTGGTAAGTCGATTTTTTGTCTCCTTTTCCCTTTTTTGGTTTACGAACATAATAAGAAAAATCTTCTGTTTCATCGTCATCAGGGATGATATCTGATTTAGTGGATTTTACCTTATCCTTGATGACTTCCAGCTTATGAGATCTATAATTTTTTATAAAATCATTTGTAAGGCTCTCTTTATTTATGATGCGATCATCTATATAAGCTTCTAGAATCAACTTGGACTTTGTCATTCCCAATATTGATTGTAAAGTTAGTTCTTCCATTTCCAACAATTCATTGAAATATTCTTTAACCCTTTTTATCCTTTTGAGTTCTTCTATCTTGGTCATCACTTCATTGAGCACATCGTCTAGCGTTGGAAAAAAATGATCTTTGGCACCTACTACTTTTGTCTTGATGCCTTCGTAATCTACATTTTCCATAGAAAACTGCACATCTAGCCAAGCTGAAAATTTCTTTGATACATCTTGAAGGACTGACACTTTATCAGACTGCATTTTGGCCCAGACGCTATGTTTGGATTTTTCGGATAAAACGGCATTACTATTATAAGAGTTGTCATGTTTTTGCCAGCTTGTGATGAGATTATTGAAATCAAAGCCTTTTTTGACCGTTTGATACATAAATCTTTTTGTACCTGACTCAAGCGAAGTTTTGATCAAAGTATCATCTGCCTCATTCTGAGCGTAAGACATGACATCTTGGGCATTTTGAATACCGCGCATTTTAAGCATATCGACTAGTACTAAGCCATCCATAGATCTCAATCGTGATAATGCCACATACGCTTGCCCGGGTTGAAATACATCGCCAACATCAAGCACTGCTTTGTCAAAAGTAAGTCCCTGACTTTTATGAACAGTGATGGCCCAAGCTAGTTTTATAGGATAATGTACAAATGTTCCTATGACTTCTTCTTCCACCTCCTTGGTGTTTTCGTGGATATTATAGCGGATATTGTTCCATTCATATTTTTCTACTTCGATGCTGTAATTTTCATCAGGAAACGAGACATAGATTTCGTCTTTGGACAATGATTTTATGACACCCATTTTGCCGTTATAAAATCGTTTGTCTTGCGAAAGATCATTTTTGGTAAACATGATTTGTGCTCCAACTTTGAGCTGTAATGTCTCTTCCATAGGATACATCTTTTCAGGAAAATCACCTTCGACTTCAGCTTTATAACTAAACGATTTTTCACCAAGTTTTTCGAGAGATCTTATATTGATATCATCAGCTTTCCGGTTGTGTGTAGTGAGATAGATGTAGCCGGGATGCGCATGAAGGTCAAAATCTGGTTTTACATACTTGCTCAACACTTCCATATCATCATCTTTTATGACATTATTGCGAAGATTATTGAGGACACCAATAAACCTATCATCTGACTGACGGTATATTTTTTTTAATGTTATGTAAAGTGGTTGTATCTTCTGTATCACATGAGCATGGAAGAAAAATACACCTTGATAATAATTTTTTAGGACGTGCCACTCTTCATTTTTGACTACGGGTGGCAATTGGAGCAAATCTCCGATAAACAGGACCTGTACACCTCCGAATGGCTGCTCTTTCCTACGCACTCTACGCATGACAAAATCCATCGCATCTAGTAAATCAGCTCTCAACATACTGACTTCATCAATCACCAATAAATCCATCGCACGGATGACCGATTGCTTGATACCGCTCATCTTGAATGTTTTGCCGAGAGATGCTATCGAGTCTATCTTAACCCCACTGCTATAGTCGGGCTCAAAAGTGGGATCAGGCACAAAACTACCTGGTGCCAGCTGAAACATAGAATGTATCGTGACACCTCCTGCATTGAGTGCTGCAATACCTGTAGGTGCGACTACTACCGTGTTTTTGTGTGTCGTGCTGATGATCTGTCTAAGGAGCGTAGTTTTGCCCGTCCCTGCTTTTCCAGTTAGGAAAATAGAGTGATTGGTTTGGTTAATAAATTTTAAGACGTTAAGTCCATCTGAAGATATTGTTATTGCTTCCATGATAATTTCCTTGTTACCACGTAAAAATAATATCTAAATCTTAATTCATCACTATAAACCTTATAAAATTTCAAAAAACAAAATATTCGGCTTCATTTACAATGTAAAAAATACCCAATCCACCATTAATATTTGAATACACATCTGCTGGAGTGGCGAATGGATTTTCACTGCTTTCATAATGCACTTTAGCTGTTCGCACATATTTATAATAGTCCTCAGTTGCGCTTCGCCAAATGACAGATATGTCAAATTCTCTAGCTTGACTTTCAAATGTTCTATCTATGAGTAAGCTTAAGTCTTTTCCCTTTCCCTCAAATGCCAAGTCATTAAAAATGACACCATAATATTTTAATGATTCAGAAGCTCCAGGTTCATTAATAGTAGTATAGTAATAGTCGTACCAACTCTGTGGATTATTAGACTTAACATATGTTTCATAAAAATTCTTACCTACAGGATCAGAAAATTTAATGTCAACTTTACTTTTTTCAGAACCTTCTGTGTCTAGTCCTCCGTTTTCTGAATATTTTAAACTAGATATTACCACCTTGGGGGGAACTGTCTGCGTGCTTGTGGCAATAGGAAAACCTTCGTGTGTCACCATAATCCTACATACATCACCCGGCTCTAAGTCGATGTCTTGAAGATTGATGGTAAAAATATATGCCCTGTTCCCTTTTTTCCTGTCAATATCAAAAAAATCATTTCCATTAATAGTAAACACAATCGTTGGATCGGTCAATGTGAATATTTCGTCATTATCAAGAATGCCAAAATTTTCAGTCACGGTCACTTCGAGTGCATCTTCATTAGTATTCAATTCAGCAAATACTACAAGTTGCTTTTCAAATGATGGCGGATCGAGTTCTAGGGTGGTCTCAAAAAAATTCTCACATGATGAAAATGAGAAAGCCATCAATATGATTAAGAAATATTTTATCGTTTGCATGTTTTTTTAAATTTAAAAGTCAATGGAATAATTAATATATGGTATCATTGGGAATAAGCTCACTTGCTTTAGCTTTTGGGTTATTTCGCCTGTATCATCGTCATAGTCATTAGAGAAATAAACAAAAAATGGGTTGTTATTCACATAGGCATTATACGCGCCCATAGACCAAGTGCGCGTGTATTTCTCTCGTTTTTTTACAAAATTAATACCGACATCAAGTCTATGATATGGATTCATTCTGTATCCATTACGCGATCCATATGTTTCTACTGGTTGTTGGGGACCTTGATAGCGAGAGTTGGCCAAGGTTGTAGCATTACCAGTACCATATACCCAAGTGGCAGCGACATTTATTTTTTTGGAGATGTCGTACATGCCCACTATGGAGATATCATGTCTTCTATCATATCTGAATGGAAATTTTTTACCGTCATTTATTTCAGCAAATTGTCTGTTGGTCCACGATAAAGTGTACCCGATCCATCCGTTAAACCTACCTTTTTTCTTCTGTAAAAATACCTCAAATCCATAAGCATCCCCATCGCCTTGAGTCACCCTATCTTGCCAGTCACTAAGGTCAAATAGACCTTCACCATCTTTGTAAGCTATCAGATTTTTCATTTTTTTGTAGTAGGTTTCTACACTAATTTCAAACTCTTCAAAACTTTTGGCGGCACCTAGAGCCACTTGCCACGAATCTTGTGGTTTGATGCGTGCTGTAGTGGGTAGCCATAGGTCTGTAGGCAAACCGATACCTTCAAATGCTAAAAGATTGATATACTGTCTCATAGTGGCAAAGGAAGCTTTCAGACCTATTTCATTGGGTAATACTTGGTTGAGACTGAGTCTGGGTTGTAGAGATGTATAAAATTTACTATCTACATTAAAAGCTGAAATATGAAGTCCAGCATTCAATTTTGTATTTCGTGCCAATGTGATATCATCTTCTATATAGGCTGCGTACTCTGTTGCGTAGATATTTTTCTGCCCAACTTCTAAGTTAAAATTTATATTTTCGACAGTGTTGACTTGGTTTAGGAGGAATAGTCCTGGCTCAAATTTGTGATAAATACCACTTATACCAAACTTAATGTAATGATTTGGTTTTGGCAGGTAGTCAAAATCTACTTTTAAAGCTACGTCTTCAATTCCTGAAAAATATTCCAGACCGATCTCATCCAGTTGGTTTTCATTAGTGAATTCTGTACCTGTTTTTACTTTAGTATTTAAATTGTACTTGCTATAGGTCATGGTAGTATTGGCAAATAACTTGTTATTGACCTCATGGTTCCATCTAAGCGCCGCAGTAAGATTG
>JBBRJL010000010.1:0-15401 GCA_038219375.1 Chitinophagales bacterium
CCGCATCGTGAACACTATAAATAATGTATCAGACATCACCTACACACTAGATGGACAGACACTAATACCTGGTATCTATGTCATCAAAGTACAAGGTGTAAATGCTCAAGTAGAGTGGGTGAGCAAGATTATAAAAATTGACTAAATAACTTTTATTGGATAAAAAGGATTATTTAATAATGCCGTTATAATCTCTGATTGCAACATAAATTATCTATTTCCAAATAAATTTGGAAGACCATTAAAAAGCAGTCATCGGTTCAGGAGAGCGTATGATAATATTCCAAAAGTCACAGACTTTGGACAACGACCGTAATAAAACTGTTTTGTTTGTCTTAGCTTCTTCGCTAAGATACTATATCTCAAGGCTTCTAGCCTTATAGGTGGAGTGATAACTTCCTAATGAATTTGGAAGATTAATTAAAAGACAAAAGCTATGATTATTGAAGTTATAAGGCCGAATGATGTGATGATAAATGTTAATACGACTCCAAACTACGTTTTCTTACTTAAATATTTAGCGTCTCCTATTGACAATTACATAAAAATGGAGTAATTTGCGTGTTTAAGCGTCATTTACATATGAATTTATTAGTAATAAGATATCTGAATGCAAAAAATAAGATTTTAATTCAATGAACAAGTATCAATTGGAATCCAAAAATTTTGTAATCTATTTTTCTTAAAGTGTAATAATATTAGAATGCGTTGAACGAAAAGTCAATTATTTTTGTTTAATGGTTTTGGTCAGGTTGAATGTTTTGAGATTGAATGCAGACCGAATAAAATTTGAGCAACGGGATAAAACAAAGTATGAGCACACAGAGCAGCAATTATAATCAGTTGATCGAAAAGTTAGATCAATTTATAAGAAAATATTATGTCAATAAGTTGATAAAAGGAAGTCTTTACACAGTCGCTGTGGTTTTGGCTCTTTTTATTGCATTTAATGTTTTGGAGTATAATTTTTACTTCGGAACAGGAATTAGGAAGTTGTTTTTTTATTCCTTTCTTGTGGCGACACTCGTCGGTTTTGGTATGTGGGTTGTAAATCCATTAGTCAGATATTTTAAATTAGGTACTACCATTTCTCATGAGGATGCCGCAGTTATTATAGGGGACCACTTCGGAGATGTAAAAGACAAATTGATTAATATTCTTCAATTAAAGAAGCAAGAAACACAAGAAAATCAAGCAGCCTTAATATCTGCCAGTATTGAACAGAAAACTAACGCTATTAAACTCGTACCTTTCAAGTCAGCCATCGATTTGAATCGGAACAAACAATATCTTAAGTACGCTTTGCCTCCCTTTTTATTGCTTATCGTATTATTGTTCGCAGCACCAAGTATTATCACAGATGGAGCATCTAGGATTATAAATAATGATAAACAATTTGCAAAAGCGGCTCCGTTTTCTTATTTGCTAGATGAATCTGAACTTAAAGTAGTCCAGTACAAAGATTATATTCTTGAAGTGAGTGTAAACGGAAGTGTACTTCCGAATGAGGTGTCAGTGTTGATTGATGATTTTGAATACAAAATGCAAAAAATCGATGCTACAACATTTTCATATACTTTTAGAAATGTTCAGAAAGATGTTGCATTTAGCTTGCGGTCAGGAAGTGTTTTGTCTGTTCCTTACAAATTACAAGTGCTAGAAAAACCAAACCTAGCTGATTTTAATATTGAATTGACATTTCCATCTTACGTAGGAAGAAAAAATGAAATAGTAGAAAATACAGGAGACATAGTCGTACCCGAAGGTACTAAAATGACGTGGCTATTTGACGCGTTAAAGACAGAAGATATCACTATGTATTTTGGTGAATCAGGTATTGCTACCAAAGCAGAGAGAAGAGATGAGACAAGATTTAGATATACCAAAAATGCAAAAAATGATGAAGTTTATAAGTTGTTTTTGACTAATAAACTCGTTCCTGATGCGGATAGTCTCGTATACAGCATTAGTGTTCTGAAAGACCAATTTCCATCAATATCAGCTGAAAAAGTCGTAGACAGCTTGGATAGGTCATTAGTATATTTTATAGGGAATGCATCTGATGATTATGGTTTGAATGCATTGTCTTTCAATTACAGCATCACCAAGGAGAATGGGAGTCAACAACCATTGCAAACGGTTAAACTAGGAAAACAGCAGGGTAGGGAGATTCAATTTGACCATGTATTTGATATCAATAAAATAAATCTTGCCCCTGGTGAAAAGTTGTCATTTTACTTTGAAGTCTTTGATAATGATGGTGTAAATGGTAGCAAATCAGGTAAGTCTTCTATAATGACTTATGAAAAACCAAGCCTAGAAGAAGTCAAATTGATGGAAGAACAAAATGATCAAGCCATCAAGGAAGACTTAAAAGATGCTTTAAAAAATATCGATAAGCTTCAAGAAAATATGAAGAAGCTTAAAGAAAAATTGCTCCAAGAAAAACAGCTCAATTGGCAAGACAAAAAGGAGATGGAAAAACTCCTAGATGAACAAAAGAAGCTACAAGAGCAGCTCGAAAAAGCCAAAGAGAAGCTTGATGAGAATATGAAAAATCAGGAAGAGTTTAAGACACAACCTGAAGAAATCCTTGAAAAACAAGAAAAACTCAAGGAATTGTTTGAAAAAGCACTTGATCCTGAGACTAAAGAACTCATGGATAAGATCAAAGAATTGTTGCAGGAATTGGAGAAAGAGGATGCTGTACAGATGCTCGAACAATTTGAGATGAATAATGAGACACTTGAAAAGGAAATGGATAGAATGCTTGAATTGTACAAGCAACTAGAGATGGAGAAACAAGTAAAAGATCAGATCAAAGACCTTGAGAAGTTGGCCGAAGAACAAGAAAAACTTGCTGATAAAACCGAGAAAAAAGAAGCAACTAATGAAGAGTTGAAAAAGGAGCAGGAGAAGATTGAGAAAAAATTGGAAGAATTGCAGAAGAAGCAGGAAGAGCTAGAAGAAAAGAATAAGGAGCTTTCGCCACCAAAAGATATGGGTGAAAAGAATGAGGAGAAAATGGATGATGCCAAGGAAGATATGGAGCAAAGTAAAGATGAGCTCGATAAAAAGGATAATAAAGCAGCAGCTAAATCGCAAAAGAAGGCAGCTAAAAAGATGAAGAAGCAAGCTAAAGAAATGAGTGACTCCATGGAAAGCGGTGCATCAGAACAAGCAACGGAAGATGTGAAAACGCTCAGACAATTACTAGAGAATCTAGTCACACTGTCTTTTGAACAAGAAGCATTGGTAAAAGATGTTAATCAATACATGGTGAATACTCCTGCTTTCCCACAATCGATCAGAAGACAATTCAAGTTGGTAGGCGACTTCAAACTTATAGAAGATACATTAGTAGCTTTGAGCAATAGGAATGCAGATATTCAGTCTTTTGTGATGGATAAAGTGGCTGAGATAAAGTTCAACATGAAAGAGAGTCTTACACAACTTGAAGAAAGAAAAGTACCTGAAGGCCAAGAAAAACAAAGACGTACTATGAAGAACGTTAATGACTTGGCGCTGATGCTCAATGAATCACTTGAGAATGCACAAAAAGATGCATCTGGAGCACCAGGAAGCGGATCATGCGACAAGCCAGGCGGGACAGGAAAAGGTAAAGGTGGGAAAAAAGGAAAGGTTCCATTGGATAAGATAACAGAAGGTCAGCAGGGACTATCAGATCAACTCAAAGAGATGAAGGACAAGCAGGACAAAGCAGGTAAAAAGGGAAAAGAAGGCAAAGAAGGTCAGGATGGTAAAGATGGTAATTCAGCTAAAGATTTTGCACAGGCTGCTGCTAGACAGTCAGCAATGAGAAAAGCCTTACAAGAGCTTCAGAATGATAAAAAAGAGCAAGGCCAAGGTTCAAAAGAAATTGATGATATCATTAATAATATGGATAGAATAGAGACCGAACTTGTCAATAAACGTCTGAACTCTGAGACTTTATCCAGAATGAAAGATATCGAAACACGTCTACTCGAAGCTGAAAAGGCTGAAAGACAACGTGAGTTAGATAATAAGAGAAAGGCAGAGACTGCTCAAGATAAGAGGAGAGAGATACCGCCATCGCTCCAAGAATACCTAAAGAAGAGACAGGCAGAAGTTGATATGTATAAATCAGTATCTCCATCACTTAGACCATATTACAAATCTCTAGTAGATGATTATTATAAATCTTTAAAAACAGTTAAATGATAACGTGTTAATCTTTTAAAAAAGTTTTAACCCAAAACTAGTATTTAAAACAAAATTCAAATTCCACATTTACAGTGGTTTAAATGTGAAAATGTAGCCTAGAGTTGATTTTTGTTTTTCAATTAACAATGACAGTCAATGATGTCGGCACAATATTTGGTTAAATCCTAAATGATTATTAATTAAATGAAATATCGAATGCTTTCCATATCATCTAATCCCAACAACATACTTGAAGTAGAGTCATATCTAAAAAAATTAGATTTTGACTTCAGTTTTAACTCAGATAAATATGCAGATATTCTCATCAGTCTTACTGAGGCAGTGAATAATGCCATCATTCATGGTAACAAAAATGATGAATCAAAGATGGTTAAAATCCATGTTAGGGAAAAGGAAAATGGTATTGCTTTTTGTGTGA
Source organism: Chitinophagales bacterium (assembly GCA_038219375.1). GTDB lineage: Bacteria > Bacteroidota > Bacteroidia > Chitinophagales > Saprospiraceae > OLB9. The sequence continues at coordinate 4,625 of JBBRJL010000010.1, forward strand.
CTGATGAAGGAGTAGGCTTTAATCCCAGCGGAATTCCCGATCCTACGTGTAAAGAAAATATAGATTGTTGTGGTGGTCGTGGTGTTTATATCATGAAAGCATTAGCAGATAACATATCTTTTGATGATGGTGGGAGATCAGTTGAGATGTATTTTGACCTAAAAAATGAAATGGCGTAAGCCAACTAAAATTACGTGGCAGAAATCTCTTTTCACCTAGAAGATACAATAGATCATCCCTTTCCGACTCAAGAAAAAGAATTTATTACTTGGCTGGAAAATGTTGGAAAAGCAGAATTAAAGAATATCAGTTCTTTAACTTATATATTTTGTTCGGATGAATACATTCTCGACATAAATATAAAATACCTTGGTCATGATTATTATACCGATATTATTACTTTTCCATATAGGGAAGGAGATGATATTGAAAGTGATTTATACATAAGCTTAGAAAGAGTAAAGGAAAATGCGGAAGATTTTGAAGTCGCTTTTGATGAAGAATTAAAAAGAGTTATGGTACATGGCTTGTTGCATCTCATAGGATATACTGATAAATCAGAAGATGATATCCACGTGATGAGAGAAAAAGAAAATTATTATATAGCTAAATTCTGACTTGCAAATTATAAAACGCTTCTTAATACTTCCAATGAATTTAGCTCTTTAAAGCCACTTATATGTAATCTGAAATAAGTGATCAGATGGTCAGTCATCCCATCTCTAAGTGGCTTGGATATAGAAATGTCATTGATTTGCGCTCGACTTATTTGCAATAGTGATTTGAATGCTGCACTTTCTTCCATGTTTAAGCTATACTCAGGTATGATATTATCCGAAAATAATCCTTCCATCATATCGAAATAACAACTTTTTGTGGTGTAATTATTCATTGGCCCAAAACCAAGTTTATTACTCAATTGCAACATAAACAACAGATGAATACATGGATGTATATTGGGTTTGGCATCAAGGTATAGCAACCATTCTTCTAGGAAATCAAATAATTCGATGTTCGCTTCTTTTTCTCTTACTGCATTTCTGCTGACTTCGAGTACAAAGATCGCAATTGATGAAATAACTACCTGAGTATTGATAAACTTGTAATGATGATCGAGTCTTATTTCCTTTATCCTAGCTAGTTTGTCTGCATCCTGATCGTAGGAAATGAGTTCGATAAGATTGAGATGTTGGTAAATAGCGGCCTTCGAACCCGCTTTTGAAGTACGAATACCTGAAATAATAAATGACCTTAGCCCTTTTTCACGCGTGTATATATCGCATATAATACTTGTCTCTGAGTATTTTAGTGTTTTGAAAATGATGCCTTTGGATGTATAAATCTTCATGACATTTCTAAAATTCCCAACCTTCTATTGGTTCGACTTTGTATTTTAGTTTGGTCTCCTTACGTTGTTTTTGTCTATTGAAAATTAGTTTTGCCAAGACAATATGAAGTGGATCTTCACTAGCTTCATTAAGGGCATTATCAATAGTATTTTCTTCAATATCTAGTCGGTATAGGTAAGATACCAAAAGATCTTTATCATATTTTAGAAAGTGTTCGACTCTATCTGCTATGATTTGGAGCATTTCATCTTCTGTAGTCTGCTCATTGCTACTTATGTTTAATTCTCTATAGATGAGTTCAAAACTTTCGTTCATCAATTAATTATTTTGTTTTATAAAACACTTAAGATCTTCAAGGTATTTACGGTCATTAGATAATCTTGGGATTTTGGATTGACCGCCAAGCCTTCCTTTTGATTTCAGCCATTCGTGAAATGTGCCTTTAGGTGCTGTTTCAATGACTAAATTTTGCAAAGCTATATCTTTATGTCTTTTGGCGTCATAATCTGAATTAATAGAACGCAATCTTTTGTCTAATTGTTCGGTAAAATGAGCAAGATCATGTGGCAGCTCAGTAAACTCAACTAACCATTGATGACCACCTTTGCTATTATTTTCCATGTAAATGGGAGCGACTGTGTAATCATTGACGCTACCACCACAGATTTCACAAGTCTCTTTGAGTGCTCGATCTGTATTAGCAACCATCACTTCTTCACCGAATACGTTGATGTAGTGCTTGGTGCGTCCGGTCACCATTATTCTGTAAGGTCGGACTGAGACAAAAGTAACAACATCCCCAGGTCTATATCTCCACAAACCTGAAGACGTGCTGATGACCATACAGTAATCTTTCCCAATTTCTACTTCGCCAATTGTCAAAGTTTCTGGTTGGGCTTCGTGCATATTTTCTGTTGGAATAAATTCATAAAAAATAGCATTATCTAGCAATAGGAGCATTCCCTTTTGGTTTATCCTATCCTGGACTGCAAAATATCCTTCGGAAGCATTATAAACTTCATAATATTCGATATCATCTCCGGGCAGTAAGGCTCTAAATTGGTCAATATATGGGTCAAATCCTACGCCACCATGGAAGTAAGTCCTGAGATTTGGCCAGACTTCTCGTATATTTTCTTTGCCAGTGATTTCTAATATTCTTTTGAAAAGGACGAGCGACCATGTGGGAACACCTGCAAACATAACAATATCATCTTTGCTACATTGATGTGCCATTTTTTCTATCTTGTCCTCCCAGTCTGGTAAAATAGCGGTCTCAAAGTCAGGAGAATAAAAAGGTCTCCCTACTGCAGGCATTCTATGGAGTAGAATCGCAGATACGTCGCCGACGACAAGTTTATCTTTCATATGCGTAAGAGACCCACCCATGATTAGATTTTTTCTATCAAAAATTTTGGCATCAGGACGATTGCCGTACAAAATAGACATGGCATCCCAACTGGCAGCCACGTGGTTTTCAAAAAGATTATCATCTGTAATTGGTATGTATTTGCTTCGATCATTGGTGGTGCCTGAGGATTTGGCAAACCAATTAACTTTTCCTGGCCACAAGATATTTTCTTCCCCATTCATCATTTTATCTATATAAGGAAATAACTGTTCGTAATCTACGATTGGAAATGCTTTTTTGAAATCAGAGATATTATTTACAGAGTTGGCTTGATGATTTTTGCCATAGTCAGTATTTTTTAGATGGTTTAATAGGGTCATAAATACATCTTCTTGTACATCTACAGGATTGGTGTAAATGATTTCGATCCTATTATGTCTATATTTTAGATAACCTTTGACCAGTGTATTAAAAAATGCGTAAAACATAAGTTTGGCTTTAAGAAGACGAAAATAGCAATAATAATTCGAATGGTGAAGAATTGATGAATATTAATTTTTAATCTAGATCTCGTTTGCCATGAAATTGTCGGTAACATGGAAGAATAGGCTGTCGTATTTGATTTTTGATTCATCAGTTTTTTAAAATTACATTAATTATTTCTTTGTTATATTAAAAATACATCTAATTTTGCAGTCCTTATCAGCCCGGGTGCTGAAATTGGTATACAGGCATGTTTGAGGGACATGTGTTCGTAAGGACGTGCGGGTTCAAGTCCCGCTCCGGGCACTCTTCAGCAACACCGATACGATATTATGAATTAATACATAGTGTTTTATTTAGTTATTTTTGCACACAATAGCGTTGCAAAAAAAAATCACTTCCATTACGTTTTATTTTTTTTTTAAATTACGTTTCCTTCAAGGAAGTCATAGGTAAAAATGACTGTCTATTTACATAAATAACTTATGGTATAAAATTTTGTGGACTGCAATTAATGAAGCATTGTCAATTATATCCATATCAGTCCTTCTTCGGGATCACCCAAGTTTTGTGCATTCCCGTTTAAATATTTATAACCAATATACCAACAAATGGAACTGTCTAGTTGATGATAATTTGTAGGTTTTTCACAAAATTCATGTTGGAGATTTATGCTTAACTCATCTGTCATTTTAGACAAAGTGGATAGATTTTTTTTGTCATAAAACTTACTTAAATTTGGTTGACTTCTGATGTATCCTCCTGGATATACTTCGATACAATTTACACCATTATTGGATAATTCAGATTTTAATTTTATCGCTCTAGCAGTAAGACCACCTAAAAACATAGGTGACATGGCACCAATAAGCCTGTCAGCTTTCCTATAGCTGTAATCGTCGCCACTGCCGAAGAAGGCTCCTGGCAGTGAGAGCGGGGCGTCAATAAAAACATAATCCCAATGATTGTCTTTGATCGTTTTGACTAACCACTTATCTGTATCCTGTCCTTTGTTGATTTGGTCAATTTTTAATTGGTCATCGACAAGGTAAGAGATTGCAGTCGTACCTGCAAGCTTTGAGCCGAAGTCTACACCAGCCCATGTCGACTTAGCAATCAAACTCTTAAGGTTGACATACCACCATCTACATGCATAATTTGGCCCGAAATCCATTTTGCTTCGTCAGAAAGTAGGAAGATAGCCATACCCGCTAGGTCTTGAGCATTACCGATTGTTTTTAAGGGATGTCTTTGTTCTGCAGCTTGTATTTTTTCTGGTGATGAAAGGATTTTGGAAGCAAGGCTTGTATCTGTTAATGATGGTGCAATACAATTAACTCTGATGGTTGGTGCAAATTCTGCCGCAAGAGACTTGGTAAGGCCTTCTACTGCTCCTTTAGCTGCTGCAATTGATGCGTGAAATGGCATGCCTTGAGATACAGCGACCGTACTAAATAATATAATGCTTGGATGTGATTCGGATTTTTTTAGTGCGTTTAGTGTGGCCTTGATACTTTTAACTGCTCCGAGACAATTAATGGCAAAATCTTCGCTAAACTGCTCTTCGCTCAATGATTTGAATGGCTTCAAAACAATACTTCCTGGGCAATAGACCAAACCATCTATGATGTCAGGAAGCTCGCTTGGTGACAATTCGTCTTTGGTAATGTCTTTTTGGATATATTGTATCAATGGGTTTGTATCCATTTCGTCAATATTCCTTGAGATAACTGTGACATTATTGTTTTGACCCACAAGTCGCTCTACAATAGCATGCCCTATACCTTTACTTCCACCGATAACAACAAAATTTTTATGACTCATTTCTTATTTTTGCAATAAACAGAAGATTTTTAGAATGGTTTTTGGTCACTGTGTTTTTATATCAAATCATCCACAAATTTAAGGTAGGTAGTCCTATTAATTTAAAACTGATGGTCTTGTAAATTCAAACTTGGCTACTATTTATTTTTATTTTTACTATCTAAGACTAGGTTTAGTTATTTATATTTACGCTTTGTAATTTTGTTTGTAGATCAATTTAGTTATTTCTACACTCAACTTGGCAAAAATAAATACGAATTAATTCGTCATGGTTCCAAAAAAAGATTTAAAATGATGCCTTAAGAACAATAAATTTATGAATGTAAATATAGATAAACTATACAAAGTTGGTGCTAAAAGACATCGGAAGGTGATAGGTCTGATGTCTGGTACGTCACTTGATGGACTCGATATTGCTTATTGTACTATCTCTGATTTTGGTAGGAATACTAAGGTAATTATTGAATCTTTTGAAACCATTCCATATCAAGAAGATATCAAAGAAAGGATTAGAAATGTTTTTGCAAAAAAAGAAGTTGACTTTCCATATTTGGTTCAGCTCAACGAGTGGTTAGGTACGTTACATGGTATAATGGTAAATACTTTTTTAGAGACTCATGGTATTGAAAAGACTGATGTAGATGTGATAGCAAGTCATGGACAAACGGTCATGCACGTACCCAAACATCAACACACCAATCATGATTTTAACCATGCTACACTACAGATTGGTGATGGAGATCAATTGTCAGTAAAAACTGGTATTATTACTATAAGTGATTTCAGACAAAAACATATTGCTGCAGGTGGTGAAGGAGCTCCCTTGGCGGTATATGGTGACTATTTGATGTTTTCTGAGAAAGGACAAAATCGTATTATGTTGAATATCGGGGGCATTGCAAATTTTACATATTTACCTGCAGACGGCCTAGCTTCATCTGTTTTCGTAACGGATACCGGTCCTGGTAATACACTAATGGATGCATGGACCAAAAAGTATTTTGATCTACCATATGACAAAGAAGGTCTTATCGCTGGTAAAGGAAAAGTAAATATTGATATCTTAAATCGTCTCAAAAGCAATAATTTTTTCAAACTAGAATTTCCCAAGACGACTGGACCTGAGGTATTTAATCTAGCATTTTTGGAAGATATAATTCAAAGCTTTGACCAAATGAATATTTCGAAAGAAGATGTTTTGACCACACTCAATCGATTTACTGCCGAGACGATTGCCGATGCTATTAAAGCTGTGATAAGTGACTGCTCATTTCATATTTATCTCAGTGGTGGTGGCGCACATAATCATATTTTGGTAACCACTTTAAAAACATTTTTACCTGATTGTTTTTTTGGTATTAGTGATGATTTAGGTATAAATGGTGATGCGAAAGAAGCTGTTTTATTTGCTGTTTTGGCCAATGAAACACTTGCTGGAAAGCCTATAGATTTTGGACAAAGACAAGGTGTGCCTAGCATTTGTATGGGTAAAATTTCCTTTCCTTCATGATGAATTTATAATAAATCGATGGAAAATAAAAAAATAATTATTGCTTTTGATGCCAAGCGGCTATTCAATAATTTTACGGGTCTTGGTAATTATAGCAGGACACTAGTGCGAAATCTTCAAACATATTTTCCTGAAAATGAGTATCATTTATTTACACCGAAAATAACAAGAAACGAAGAAACAGCTTATTTTTTGGATGCTGAAAAGTTTGTCATTCATACGCCTACTTTTAATAATCCCTTATGGCGGTCTGCCGGAATGGCTGGTGATATTAATACACTCCAACCAGATATTTTTCACGGATTAAGTCATGAGTTGCCGTTTGGCATTCATAAAAGTATTAGAACGGTTGTGACATTTCATGACCTTATCTACGAGAAGTATCCAGAACAATTTGGTATTTGGGATAGGTGGATGTACAAATGGAAATACAGTTCATCTGTACAACGAGCCGATCATGTGGTATCCATCAGCGAAAGTACAAAAGAAGATCTTATATCACTTTATGGGGTAAAGGAAGAAAAAATAGCCGTCATTTATCAATCTTGTAATGAAGTTTTCCAAGTAGCTGACGAAGAGAATATGCTAGATGGCATATTGGTTGGCATCGGTGATTACTATTTATATGTTGGATCAATTATTGAGCGAAAGGGTTTGTTGAGTATTGTTTTTGCTTACGCCAAGTTGCCTGATGAGTTCCGAAAACCATTCGTCGTGATCGGAAAAGGAGATAAACGATATCGTCAAAAAGTAGATGATATGATTAGATATCACGGATTGGAGGAGTATTTTTATTTCGTTAATGGTGTTAGTAATGAGAAACTTCTTGCTATCTACGACCAATCATTTGCACTTGTCTTTCCATCCATTTATGAGGGCTTTGGTATCCCGGTGATCGAGTCTTTGTTTCGTCACAGACCTGTGGTTACTTCTTTGATATCTTCTCTCCCCGAGGCCGCTGGTCCAGGTGCAATCTTGGTAAATCCATATGATCCAGACGAAATTTGTCTTGCGATGATAGAATTGAGCGATGATACGATATATAATAGATTGAGTAAGGATGGATTTGATTATGTAAGTAGTCAATTCTCATCAGAAAATACAGCAAACCAAATTATGGATTATTACAAAAGTATCATGGATTAAAAAGTAGATTTTTGCAATGAACTAATTCCTAGTTATTTAGGTTAGTTGTAACTAATACTTGTTTCAAATGAAGTTTAAAATATTTTTGGCTTTAGGTGGTCTTTTGACATTTGCCTATTTTGCATATGGTTTTATAAATAAAAATGATGAAGGAGCTTTAGCTAAAGATAGTTTTTCGAAATTGTGGTATGATGGAAATGCAGAAATAAATAGTTACACTTTAAGTCAAAATCGTTATGGTGAGACCCATGATGGTAGCGCTGTATTAATTTTTGTCACAGAAGATTTTTCAAAAAGGAAGCAAGTAAAACTTGATAATCCTGACGAAGCAGGTAGTGACAGACAGCCTGTACTTAAGCTCAATTTTACCAAAAGTTTTTTGACTGGGATATATCCTTATACAATTATGAACTCTGTTTTTTCTCCCATAGATCTTTCAGGTGCAGTAAAATCTACCTGTTCTGTTCAGGAATGGTGTGGACATACTTTTACCCAAATCAATAAAACGAAAATCGGCTTTGACTCGAAGGAGTTTTCTTATTTTGAGTCAGAAGGTGACGATACCAAAAGCCTGCCTTCCGGTATTTTGGAAGATGAGTTATGGAATATGATCCGTATCAATCCTTCCAAAATTCCACTCGGGCGCGTTCAGTTGTTAAGAGGAAATATAGCAGTAAGGTTAATGCATCGACCTCTCGAATATGTAGTGGCAGAAATCTTCCGTGGAAAAGCTACCATTGAGCAGAATAATTTTACAACTCTAAACATCGTTTTTCCTGAACGCAAATTGGTCATTTACTATGATGATAAGTTTCCACATACCATACATGGGTGGGACGAAACTTATGGTGAATTTGGAAATACAGCGACAGTCACTTCTGCTAGGTTAAAAAAATCAATAAGACTACCATACTGGAAATTACACAACAAAGAACATTTGATTTATAGGGATTCGCTTGGCATTTGAATTTTTTTGTCTGAACTTTGAAATCCATTTATTGTATATAAAAGGAAACATTTTGTAGAGAAAATTATTTAAATATAATGTCGGTTCGTTATGATCTATAATTAATATTTGATAAAAACAGGATAAAAAATGAGAAAATTAGCATCAATAAGAGTCATAAGTCAAGTCTTGGAACACAACAATGCGGAGAAACTTGGTATCTATATGATAGAAGGCTGGCAAGTTATCGATCAAAAAGATAGATATAAGGCAGGTGACAAGGTTGTCTATTGTGAAATCGATAGCTTTTTACCTTTAAATCCTGAATTTGAGTTTTTAAGGAAAACATCATTTCGTAAAATGGGCGTTTTGGAAGGATTCAGACTAAGAACTATAAGGCTACGTGGCGAGTTGTCACAAGGTCTGATTATGCCATTAAGTGTTTTGGGAGATGATCATTCCTTTGATATTGGTGATGATGTATCTGAATATCTTAGTATAGTCAAGTACGAACCACCGATTCCCGAACATCTTTCTGGCGAAGTTTTAGGATTGTTTCCTGGGTATATTCCTAAGACAGATGAAGAACGCGTTCAAAATTTGGACTACGATTTACTAAAACTCCATACCTATTTTGTTACTGAAAAGCTAGATGGATCTAGTTGTACTATGTTTTTGAGCGATAATTACTTTGGCGTTTGTTCCCGCAATCTTGAGCTCAAAGAGACAGATGGTAACGCTTATTGGAATGCAGCAAGGCGGATGGATGTAGAGAATGTTTTAAGGAATACTGGACGTAATTTGGCTTTACAGGGCGAACTTATTGGTGCTAAGATACAGAGTAATCCTTACAAGATCAATCACACAGCATTCAGACTATTCAAGATTTATGATATAGATTCAAAAAGATTTGTTGACATATCTGAAATGTATGCATTTGCTGACGCGCATCGGATACCTGTTGTGCCATTGATTCATGATAATTTCAGTCTACCTACCACTATGGGAGAACTACTTAAATTGGCAGACGGACATTCTGCACTTAGGTCTGAGACAATTAGGGAAGGATTAGTACTCATAGCAAAGGATGATAAAGATATACACTTCAAAGCGATCTCAAACTTGTTTTTGGAAGGAGATATTTAATTTTGTTCTTAATATTTGAGTCTTGCAGAGATATTATTTTTTCTCATGTATTTACTATTGGTATTAGGTATGTTCGAATCTCAAAACTATACTCCATAGCTACTTTTGGTATTGGGATAATGATCTTGTGATAAGCTGCTAGCCGATTACAGGTTTTTATTATGGATAAACTTGATGGATAGAAATTACACATGATATATTTATAGATACTCCACTTAATGACTATCAGTAGCTTATAGATTTACATTTTTGGTGATATTATTACATAGGGTAAAATTTCACATTTGTAAATAATTGAAAAAAATATTAATAAATATATCTAAATTATATATATATTAATAAACTTTATCTATTTTTGCTTCTTTATTAGGTCTCTACAAATATTGTTTTAGTAATATATCTAAGCAAAAATTTAAAATATGAAACTCATCATCTCAGGCAATCTACCTAAGTTCGTCTCTTTTTGGTTATTCAATGTTCTGATAATCAATTTATTATCTTCACAGCATATTTCGGTTTGCCCCATTGGTGTTGGGATGGAGCCTAGTGTAAAAGTCAAGTCAAGTGCCACATCTTCTGCCAAAGAAATCTTCTTTCCTCAGTTTATGAAATGGAACGGTCTCAAAGAAATTAAATTTTCGGATGATCTGAAGGCCAAAGTTGTTCTTCCCGACTTCAAGCGATCTAGGGTAATGATGGGAAATAACTTGAAATTGCAATTGCCAGCTGGTGCTAATGTGACTGGGATCACACTAGCGATAGAAGGTCAATCTACCAAATATCAATACATCGACGAATTAGAAATTGTTCTACTCGGAGCGGATGGTGAACCCAAAGGTAACAATAAAGCAAATACGGCTAAACTGCAAAAAGCTTGGTCCGCTCGAGTGGATAGTTCCGACCATATGTGGATGTATGGTTCACAGTTTGACACTTGGGGTACATCTTGGAAAGCTGAAGATGTAAACAGCCCTAATTTCGGTTTTCAGATTCAACTTCGTAATATCGACCAAGACACCATT
>JBBRJL010000011.1:0-15390 GCA_038219375.1 Chitinophagales bacterium
TGAAAACTATTATTAATTTTACCCTTATTTTCATTAAAAATAGCCACATGCATAGTTTTTTTACCAAAGTTATGAAATCATTTATTCTCGTAATGATTTTCTTTGCCTTTACGCATGTCTTATCTGCGCAACAGGTAGTGAGTGGAGTAGTCACCGATGCTCAGACAGGTGAGCCACTGATAGGAGCCAACATCGTAAGTAAAGAAGTACCTACCTCTGGTACGATCACCGAACTCGATGGTTCCTTTTCTTATGAACTAGCACCAGGTACCAAAAGCCTTATCATCAGCTACACAGGGTACAATCAAAGCGAAGAATCAATTAATGGTCGTACTACTATCAATGTGCAGCTATCAGCAGGTCAATTGCTTGAAGACATCATAGTGGTCGGGTATGGTACCGTAAAGAGAGATGACGTCACAGGTTCTGTGCAAGCGGTATCTGCCAAAGATTTTAACAGAGGTGCCATCACAAGTCCTCAAGAACTTCTTGCTGGTAAAGTAGCCGGTGTTGCTATTACTACAGGTGGAGGACCTGACGACGGTGCACAGATAAGGATACGTGGACAGTCTTCACTTAGTGCTTCCAATGACCCATTAATAGTTATAGACGGTATACCTGTAGAAAGTGGTGGTGTATCTGGAAATAGAAATCCTTTGAATATCATAAATCCAAACGATATTGAGACAATGACCGTATTGAAGGATGCATCTGCAACTGCTATATATGGTAGTAGAGCATCTGCAGGCGTCATTCTGATTACGACCAAAAAAGGATCACTAGGATCAAAGTTTAGTGTCGGATATACGGGTAATGTTTCAGTAGGAAATGCTTCAAATAGGGTAGATGTCCTTCAAACGGACGAATATAGAAATTTGATAGAATCTACTTACCCTGAAGGCCATCCTTCACGTGGTTTATTAGGATCATCTAATACTGATTGGCAAGATGAGATATATAGATCTGCTTTTGGTCAAGACCACAATGTCAACCTTTCAGGTAGTCTTGGGGCATTTCCTTATCGTGCTTCCCTTGGTTACACGTCCAAAGAAGGTTTATTATTGACAGATAAATTTGAGAGATATTCTGCTGGTATCAATATAAGTCCTAAATTATTAGACAATACACTACAATTGAACCTTGGACTTAAAACGATGCTTAGCAACAATAGGTTTGCGGAGCGTGGTGCCATAGGGTCAGCACTAACTTGGGATCCGACACAGACACCACTTGACGCAAATAGCCAATATAGCGGTTATACCACTTGGATAGATCAAAGTACAGGGAATCCCAATGGCCTTGCACCGGCAAATCCAGTGGCATTGCTTAATCTGCGTGACGATAGATCAGAAGTAGTGCGATATATTACGAATGTTTCAGCAGATTATCGGTTTAAGTTTTTGCCAAGCCTTAGAGCGAATTTAAATGTTGGATACGATTACTCCAAAGGTAAAGGTTCATTATTTATACCAGGCAATAATGAAGTTGCTTTTGCTTTCCAACAAAACTTTGGCGGAGGGGTAGAAAACAACTACGAGCAAGAAAGAACAAATTCAGTTTTGGAGTTTTATCTGAATTATAAAAAAGATATAAAGGATCATTCCTTTGATTTGATGGGAGGGTATTCATGGCAGAAGTTTTTTACAGATAATTCCTTCAGAAATTCTGATGTTGCTAACACGCCTGCGCAAACCGTTGAAAGAAATAATATCCAAGACGAGTTATTTTTAGTATCGTTATTTAGTAGATTGAATTATGGTTTTAAAAATAGATACTTACTAACGTTGTCATTAAGAAGTGATGCAACTTCCAGATTTTCTCCTGATGCTAGACAAGGATTATTCCCTTCAGCAGCATTTGCAGTGAAACTGGTGGATAATAAGAATACCTATTTTAATGCTTTGAAATTGAGGACCGGATGGGGAGTCACGGGTCAGCAATCGATTGGTGGATCTTATGTTTATCAAGCCATTTACCAACAAAGCTTACCAAATGCAGCTTATCAATTTGGTAACGAGTTTATCAATACTTATCGTCCTAATGGATATGATGCCAATATCAAGTGGGAAGAAACCACCACGTACAATGTTGGGCTCGATTATTCCATCATAAATAACAAACTATACGGAACCCTCGATTTATATCAGAGAAATACCATTGATCTATTGAATTTTATTCAAGTGCCAGCAGGAACTAACCTTACCAACTTTATAAATACTAATATTGGTAACATGGTAAATAAAGGTGTCGAACTTGGCCTTAATTTCGTTCCTGTCAGTAACGATAAGATGACGTGGGATATCGGCTTTAATGCAGCCTATAATACTAATGAAATTACTAAACTTACAGCTACAGAAGATCCAACATATATTGGTGTTGCCACAGGCGGAATAGCAGGTGGTGTAGGCAGTAATATTCAAATACACAGTGTGGGCTTTGCACCTGCTTCCTTTTTTGTATTCCAACAATTGTATGACGAAACTGGTAAAATTCTAGAAGGTCAGTTTGCCGATAGGAATGGCGATGGTGTCGTAGATGATGGAGATAAATACCGTTACGAAAATCCAGCAGCTGATGTATTGATGGGAATTACCAGTAATATAAAGTACCAAAATATAGATTTTTCTTTTGCAGGTCGAGCTAATTTGGGCAATTATGTTTATAACAATGTATCGACCGATATGGGATACTTGCAGAGATTGTATCACCCTACAAATTATTTGCAGAATGTGCATAGAGATGCGGTAACCAATAATATTTTGGAGCAGAGAAATACAATTTTTAGCGATCATTATGTAAGGGATGCTTCATTCTTTAGAATAGACCATATTACGTTGGGTTATAGTTTTGATAAGCTCATTGGGAGGTTCATGCGTGTGTACGCAACGGTACAAAATCCATTTGTTATTACAACATATGAAGGATTAGATCCTGAGCTCGGCAATGGTATTGATAATAATATATACCCACGTCCACGAACATTTGTCTTTGGGGTAAGTGTTGACTTTTAATTTTAATAAACGAACTAAAAAATAGTCATAATGAAAAAGTTGTATGTCTTTCTTTTTATAGTAATAGCTACCACGTTTAGTGCTTGTTTTAAAGATCTAGATACGGTACCATTAGATCCTAATCTTATTACTTCAGGCACCGTTTTTAACGATGAAGCTGCTTACAAACAATTTTTAGCAAAATTATATGCAGGTCTAGCTGTTTCAGGACAAGAAGGTCCGGCTGGAGCTGCAGATATATCTGGTATTGATGAAGGTTTTGGCCAATATTTAAGAGGTTTTTGGTATCATCAACAATTGACCACAGATGAAGCACTTATTGGATGGAATGATCAAACTATTTTTGATTTTCATGACCTTGATTGGACACCATCAGATGGATTCACTTTTGCCTTCTACAGTAGGATTTTTTACCAAATCTCTGTTTGTAACGAATTTTTAAGAGAAACGACAGACGAGAAACTCAATGATAGAAATGTATCGGCACCTGTTCGGGCTGAAATAATAGATTATAGGGCAGAAGCAAGATTTTTGAGAGCTTTGAGCTACTGGCATGCTCTGGATGTATTTAGAAATGTACCTTTTGTCACAGAAAATGACAAGGTTGGTGCTTTTTTTCCAAATCAAATTAAAGCTCCAGAGTTGTTTAATTATATCGAAAGAGAGTTGTTGGATATCGAAAATACCATCAAAGCACCTAGGACAAACCAATATGCACGTGCAGATAGAGCTGCAGTATGGACACTTCTAGCTAAGCTCTACCTGAATGCTGAAACATATACAGGTCAGAAAAAATATAATGAATGTCTGAGTGTATGTGAGAAAGTGATCAATGCGGGCTATTCATTGGAGCCACAATACAGTCACTTATTTTTGGCGGACAATCATAAGTCAAATGAGATGATTTTTCCAGTTGCTTTTGATGGTAATAATACTAGGACTTTTGGCGGTATGACCTTCATTATCAGAGCTGGAATCGGTGGTTCTATCAATCCATTACTCTCTGGTGTATCTGGTGGTTGGGGTGGTACTCGAGCCACAAGACAATTTGTAGAGAAATTTCCTGCGGACCTGACGGGTGTCGTAGTTGATTTTAATGTTGGAGCTAATTTATCAAAAATTTATGTAGCTAGTACATCCAATAACTTTAATGGAGGAGACATTAGTAGTACATTGGCGTCAAAGCCTGGTCAAAATGGTACATTCGAAGGATATAAATATTTTAATGCCAATGATGAATTTACACTTTTTAGATTTCCTAATTCTGGCAAATTTGGTGATAATGGTGCGGATGGAACCTTAGAAAGCAATGGTGCCAATATAAAAGTCGCAAACGCTGGTTTGTATTTTGTCCGAGCTAACTTAGTCAATAATACTTATATCCTTGAAAAAAGAGATTGGAGTATAGTAGGATCTGCAGTGCCAGGTGGAGAAGCGCCGCTGGTATGGGATGCGGAACTAAAAATGCTCAGAATCATAACCGAACTCAATATAGGAAGCTTGACATTGAGAGCTAATGGCAACGATATGCTGACCTTAGGTGATCCACAGTTAGATGGTATTCTTAATGAAGGAGCAGGCGCTATCAATATTGCTAAATCGGGCGGTCATGACCTAATAGTTGACCTAGCGAGACCAGATTATACTTATCAGTTGAAATTGACAAGTTTTGACAAGAGAGGCATATTTGGGACCAATGGACAGGTATTGGATATTAATACCAGAGAAGATATGGGTATATTTAACAATGGTTACGCAGTACTTAAGTTTAAAAATGTTACATCAACAGGTCAACTTGGATCTAATGCAGATTTTCCAGACACTGATTTCCCTATGTTCAGGTTGGCAGATGTGTATCTTATGGCAGCAGAAGCAATCTTACGTGGTGCAAATGGATCAAAGGCTACTGCATTAGGTTATTCCAACACCGTACGAGAAAGGGCGTACACAGGAACTGCAGGCAATATTACAGAGTCTGAACTTACGCTTGATTTCCTATTAGATGAGAGAGCACGTGAATTGTACTGGGAATGTCATAGAAGAACTGATCTTGTGAGATTCAACAAACTGACCACAGGAGACTACTTGTGGGCTTGGAAAGGCGGTGTAAGCCAAGGACAAGCGGTAAATCCGAAGTATAACATATTTCCGATACCTGCTGCTGATCTGTCGGCTAACCCTAATCTACAACAAAATCCAGGATATAATTAACCAATATATCTAAACAAAACGAAGGCGGTACAGTTAATCTTAGCTGTATCGCTTTTCTTTTTTAGCCAAAACCTAAACACCCCTTTATGCTTATATTTTTAATAGGTATGCCAGGAAGTGGCAAAACCACCATTGGCAAACTACTGTCCTATGAGCTGCAACTTCCTTGTTACGATACAGATGATATCATCACTAGCATTGAAGAAAGTTCAGTACCTGAAATATTTGAAAAACATGGAGAAGCGTATTTTAGAACCCTTGAAAAAGAACTCATCGCATCGTGGAAAATGACAAACTGTATCGTAGCCACGGGCGGCGGACTGCCATGTATAGAAGGTGTCATGGAAATGCTAAATCAAAAAGGTAAAGTAATCTACCTAAGTACCAAACCTTCGACTTTGGCCGAAAGGTTAAAAGATGATTTTGATAGACCTTTACTTAAAGGCTTATCTCAAAAGGATAAAGAGAAAAAACTAAAAGAAATGCTACAACAAAGAGATGCTTTCTACAAAGCAGCCAAAATTAAAATTGTAAACAATGGTAGCCCTGAAGATGCAACAGAAAAGATATTGGTCAAATTGAAGAAGAAATCAAGGACAGTATCTTTATGAAAATTAAAAAGTTGAGTCTACTCCAAAAAAAATAATTGTTAGTTAGAATTTAATATATTTATATGTGTAATTAACTCAAGTTTCGGTGATAATTTTAAATCTTATTTATTTCAATTTCAATTTGACTTTAATTTCTAAATTTAATCTTTTCTACATTTGTTTAGCTTCTTTTTCTTTTGTCTTGATACATGACTAAGTGGTTGCGAACAATGAGCAAATCGAGTGAACGATTTCACTCGATAACGCAGGAACCGAAGCAAACTTGCTAAGGGGAAACATCCGCCGCGGCGGACAAGGCTGTTTCGTTTTCTTAACATCAAAATTCCAAAAAATACCTACACAGAAAAAACTCGCCTTTAGGTTTCTTTCATTGATCTGAACTTGTGAGGTACTTGGTTCATTATCACTTAAATTAAACGTTCGCTAAGGCTCATACAGTTTTCTGTTTTTAACGCTATTTTACGAAATTTTGACCAAAAATGAAAAGGCCAGTCCGACGTTGAACTTGGCGTTAATTGCAATATTAATAAAAAGTTTTCTGATAAAAATTTACAATTCAGCAAACGATGTTTAAATAGTTGATTTGCAACACATTAACTACTTATATATAATATTTCATTATTTGTAATTGTCTTATTATCAAAAATTTAATATCTCTGAAACTTCCGTTAAAATTAATAATTATAAAAATTTAAATATAAAAGATGAGTACAGAAATGCATCAAAACGCTTATTAATTTGTAAAACATTTTATTCTAAATTCTAAAAATATTTATTCTTATGAAAATGTATCATTTAAATTTTCGCTGGTTGTTTGTCCTTGTTTTAGGACTATTTTTATCTTCATGCTCAGACAGTTCAGATATTGCTGATGATGCGGTAGCTGAGGCTTACGCTGAAGAAACGGTATTTAGAACTCAGGAATCTGCGAACTTGGGTAGATTCGGTTGTTATGAACTAGTTTTTCCTGTGACGATTACATTTGCTGATGGCAGCTCGGTAGAAGTAGATTCTTACGAAACGCTAAAGAATGCTGTAAAAGAATGGAGAAGAAATAATCCAAGAGTCAAAACGAGGCCAACCCTAGCCTTCCCTTATGAAATCATTAATAAGGAAGGTGAGTATATTTCAGTTACTGACATAAATGTACAGCGCTCATTGAAGCTAGCATGCAGAAAAGATTTTTTTGATAACAATGGGCCAAATGGGCATAACAACAGACCTAAAATATGCTTTATGCCAGCTTTCCCTTACAGCGTATTGATTCCAGATGGAACTGTTGTAACATTAACCGCTAAGGAAGATCGCAGATTACTTCATGAGGCCATCAAAACTTGGAAAGAAAACAATCCAGACTCAAAAGAGAGACCGGAGTTGATTTTTCCACTTAATGTACTTTTAGCAGATGGAACAACGGTAACTGTTGCATCCAAAGAAGAACTTAGATTGCTTAAAGAGTCTTGCAAATAAAAAAGATTTTTTCTATATTAATCATTGATTAATGTCCACAAAGATGATGTATATCCGTATACATCATCTTTTTTTTATTTTTACTTGTAACCTGAGATTTTGAGTCCACTCCGAAAATGCAACTTTTTTTTAATAATCAACCGTTTTTACCCCTTAACCGCCCCCCGACTACATCCGACGATCCCCGACGATCCCCGACGACCCCTGACGACCCCCGGCCCCTAGAAGGGGTGGATACCTAAAAGGGTGATTGCCTGAAGGGGTGAACACCTAAAGGAAATATATTGATTATCAAGTTAGTATATATATATCAATGGTTTAAATGTAATCTTATAATTACTTTTCGGACTGGACTCAATTTTATAATTAAGCTACAATTGATGCTGGATTTCAGGAAATTCTTCGTCAGGTTTGCCGTATTCATCAATGTATATTCTCACCAAAACTATAAAAACAGAAAGCATCAAAGGTCCAAAAATCACACCTAAAAATCCAAGAAGATTGATACCTATAAATACACCCAAAAGCGTGATAAGTGGGTGTACATCTGCCAACTTTTTCTGTACCATAAACCTAGCAATGTTATCTATGGACCCGATTACGATTAATCCCCATAGCGCTACACCTAAACCTTGCCATGGACTTATTATGGCAAATTGATAGATGGCTAGTGGGAGATAGACGACCAATGTACCTACTATAGGAACTACTGACGCAATAGCTGTTAAAATACCCATCAAAACAAACTCTTCTACTCCGAAAATCCAGTAGCCTACAAGTCCAGTAACACCTTGAATAATAGCGACAATAGGAATACCTAATGCATTACTATATACTAAATTCCGTATTTCTGAAATGAGTTTTTTAACATTAATTGGCTTAAGCGGAATGCTTGTCCTAAGCCATCTTTCAACGCTAATAGTTTCTACCAATAAAAAATAAAGTACCAAGTACATCAAAAAAACATTACCAAGAGCAGAAAATGTACCACCCAGTGTCCTTTGTGCAAATGGAATTACTTGACTACTTAATTTATCTACATTTTCGGCTTTCAGCAGATCAATTCCATAATTATTGACAAAATAATCATGAAGTTTTGTAAAAATATCATTTATTATAGTAGGATCTTGAATCAGTGGCATAATACGATCTACTGCCGTTGCAGTCATCCAAATAATTGGTATCACCATAATAACCAATGACAAAAACATCAATACTAAACACGCAATCCAACGTTTCCATTTCCTAATATGAACTAAATACTTCATTGGGTACATCAATATTACGTAGAGTGTAATGGAACCTAGGAATGCTCCGATCATAAAATATAACTCACCAATAATAACGTAGCCCAAACCGATTAGTATTGCTAAGAAAAACATTTGTCTGATCGTGTTCGGATGAATTTGTTTTGTAGCAGAAATAATTTTGCCGCTCATCTGTATTTATTAATTTAGTAATAAAATATGCTGATCTATCTAAATTGTTAAACAAAGGTAGTCATAAAATACCATTCCATTAAATAATTTAAAAAGCCATTACAAACTTTCATCTGCAATGGCTTTAACTATTTCAATCTAAACACAAATATAAAAACTCACTATTATTCTAGGATAATCATCTTCTTCGTTTCAGTAAATGTACCACTTTCTATTTGATACATTAATACTCCTGAAGTACCAAGTTCTGATTTCAGTAACTCTATGGTGTGCTCACCTTTTGTGTAATCTCCGCTGATCACTTTGAGCGTTCTACCTGTTAAGTCATAAACTTTAAGCACTGCCTTTCCATTATGAGGAAGACTGAATGAAATGACTGTCTTGTCAGTAAATGGATTCGGTTTGTTTTGCATTAAAGCATATCCTTCGCCTTTTTCTGCATTTCTAATATTCAATCTTGTATTTAATACATTTTGATCTTTGTCAAAAGCCATTGCAGGAGTCACTGTAGAAACCATATCCAAGATCTGATTTTGAGCTATTGCAGTATTTGCTTTAAATTTCAGTGTGAATATCGCTTCATTTTCAGAAACTGTTACCGGTATATCATGATTCCAACTACTTGTCAAGATACCTTCAGAAATTCTATGTGTTCCGAAATTTGATTCGCTAACATTAATAGCACCCGCTGCAATATCAGTAAGCTCCATCATAGATGGGTCAAATGTCAGTGTGAACTGAAAACCAAAGATATTATCAAAATCTTTTGCATATACGGGCACTTCAAAATATTGACCAACTTCCACTGCTACAGGCTCCACTTCAAATGCTAGAACGGTGTTTGTTCTTGTCTCAGTAGATGCACCATTTATATTGACAGTTGCAGATTTGTTGATGTCACCTATTTTGACACCTATAAAATTTTGATTGACTTTGAATGTATTCAATTGATTGTACACATAACTTTCTGTATACGGGAATGGCGCTAATGGATTTGAAAAAATATGATTTGAAGTTACAAACCTCCATGACTTCTGTGCATTAGGAAACTCCGTACTTATACCAAGAATAGCTTTACGAAGCGCAACAAGATCTGCAGCTGTAACTTTAGTATTGTTGTCAACATCAGCAGCAATGACTTTGTAAGGGTCGTTAAAGATCTCAACACCTAGTATGTGTCTTTGTATTAAAACAAGATCCAAAGTAGATACACCATTCAAGATGTTTCTATTGTCGCTCATACTAACAGTATAGTTGTTGTTTTTTGGCAATTGAGCAAAGTTATAACTTCCAGATACATCTGTTTTAATTGACTTAGTCTGTTCGGGTAAATTACTTACCAATTTCACATCACAACCATTCATACCTAATGAATTACCAGCAGATGATCTACCTGAGATGGCAATTAAATTACCATTATTATCTGGACAAATGTTTGAATTATCTTGAAGTACTAAAATTACGGTACAATAATCTTGATTACCATCATAATCTGTTACCCACATTTCGACAGATACTTCCTGAGAAATCCCATTAGGTATATCATCACAACCAAACACTATTCCTGAACTATAAGTTGATGGTATCCAAATTTGTGCTTCACCAGCCTCATATTCAGCTTTTGTTGCAAGAATTCCAGCACCTTTGAAATAATGCTCAACATTCAACAATGAATCTACGGGAGTTGCTCCATAAAATGTAAATAAAAGATCTTTCTGACTTGTACAATTATCAAAACTACCCAAATCATAATCTACTGCCCATATAGCAATTTTACCATTCGAATTCATAACTGCCGTCGTAATAGATGATATACAATATGGCGTCGGTTTCTTAAGGTCAACTACATTGATATATTGTGTACAGAATGCTCTGTTGCCACATTTATCTTCCACTGTCCACTTTATTTTATGTTTACCGTTTTTGATAATCCTATTGAATCTATCTGAATTTACCACAGCATCTATTGTCCCGTTATCATCTATATCAAGCTCATATTTCCATACTAAGTTCGTATTGTCTTCAGGACAATCATCGATTGCTGTCATGGTAAAATCAACACGATCCTCGCAATTACCATACGAGCCAAAAGTTCTATCTATGCAAGCAAATTCAAAAATAGGAGGTATGTCATTCTGAAGTTTGATTATTTGTACGTGTTCGTACCAGCCTTGTCCATATATAGGATTGAGGTCATTGTAAGTACACCAATCAATCACTGTCCATGTACGTAAGATTTTCTCGCAAGCTCCATCTACAAACTTGAACACTTGATCTCTATATTGCGAAGCGACTAAGCTACAATTATCATCATCAAATGTGGGCCTGTCAAATCCAGGAGGTAAGTCAGCTGGCGTCAGTAGTGAATGACATTTTTTTGTCTCATAATTTTCTGGCCAAACGATATCATTCTGTGGATCATTTGGATTATTGATATTGTAATAAAATGGATCGTCATTATATAAAGTAATCACTTGTACACATGAATTTTTAAATCCTTGTTTGTCTTCCACTGTCCAAGTACGGGTAACAGTACCTACGCCACATTGATTGATACTGATCAGATCCTGTTTTTTAACACTTATCACTTCACAGTTATCCACATATTCTGGTTCCCCTGTAATGGTAAGGTCATTGTAATCTGCTTGGCAATCTAGGGTGATATCGGCAGGGCATTTTGTAATATATGGTGGTAATTTATCTTGAACACGAATCTCTACCATACAAGTATTGCTATTACCAGATAGATCGGTAACTCTAAATTCAACCATTATTGTTGTATTAACTTCTTCACAACAGAATTCTACTTTAGGCGTAAATAACGTTGTTCCAAAATTACACTTGTCTGTCATCTTTCTAGCATCAAATCTCAAGACGCCACAATTATCAAAACTACCATCATCAAATGTAGCGGCATCCACAGTTGCTCGACCATTTCCAGTTATGGAAACTACGGAAAATAAATCACAAACAGCAGTAGGCCTGACATTATCTATAACTTCTACGTCAAAATAGCATTCCGATACGTTTCCACATTCGTCGGTTACTATCCATTTTACCCAGTTTTCACCCAATGGTAATCCAGTAATAGTACCTGTCACTTGATTGACGCCCTCGGTAATAAACAGTTCTTCAAAATCATTTATTGGACTAAATGACAAATGATAAGTTAATTGGTCTGAACACTCCTCCAAGATAGTAGGCCTAGGTACAACATACGTTGCACTACACGCATAATCATCAGTAGAAATAGTAACATCATTAGGACAGTCTAACAGTGGACCTTGATCGTCAACAACCTTTATTACCTGATTATGTATGATTACTTGACCACTACACCATTCAATTACTTTGTGCGTTCTAATAAGTTTATAAGAATTACCACATAGATCAATTTTCACATCAACTGGGGCCACGATCTGAACATTATAACATAGATCACCATAAGGTCTTCCTGTAATACTATCAGATGGTATGATATCTCCATAATCCAAACATGATAGAGCAGGATTATTACCTGGAAGGCCATCAAAATTTAGTGGGAATTGTAAGGTAGATAACCCATTTCTATACACATAGATAGTCTGGCAACAAGGGCTACCTTGGTTTCCTTTGGCATCTGTCCCTATCCAACATCTTCTGATCACTTTTGAATAAATACTATTGCAATCTTCTTCTATCACAGTATCTGTATAACTAACTGTAGATGCACTACAAGCATCGATACCGTTTACGATATAAGTATTATCTGCAACATAAACATATGTAACAGGATTTGGTGTCGGGAAAGGAATAGTCCCTCCTACTTGGCTGAAGATAATATCTACA
Source organism: Chitinophagales bacterium (assembly GCA_038219375.1). GTDB lineage: Bacteria > Bacteroidota > Bacteroidia > Chitinophagales > Saprospiraceae > OLB9. The sequence continues at coordinate 12,571 of JBBRJL010000011.1, forward strand.
TTATTGACAGTACCTACTTGACCTGCATTAAAATCGAATATGTTAATGACCCATTCACCTTCTAATGATTCCCCATCAAAAATTGATAAAGGATTAGCAGATTGAAAAACACCTGATAAAGCTGGATTTGTTAATTCGCAAGTAGATTGTAGCACACTATGTGAAGATGCAGATTCGTCATCTAAAGTAATCATAAGATTTGCACCGTTACATGAACTGGAAAAGAACAATGGTACTGTAACCCCGTCAGGTGATGTGATATTGGCAGCGAGATCAGAAATTCTTGGGTGTGTAATATCTAAAAATACATTGACGTCTGTGATTGTAGTGCCTTGGAGATTCGCTACTGGAATAGATATGGTCTTAACCCCTGCATCAGGAATACTATTATCCAATATTCTTGCAGAAACAGGAACCCTTTCAGAGAGCAATGATCCTGGACGCAGATCTGTGGAGCAAGTAGCATAAACATCCTCACAAATAAAATTAGGACCAAATTTATCCTCAACCAAAATCTCTCCCCAACAGCTGTTACCTGTCGCAGAAATGATCTGAACTTTTAGTTTCTGTCCGATATTTGCTTTTGTCACCTTATTACCTAGACTTACACCATTGAGCGCTGTAATTTGTACTGTGAAGTTATCATAACAACCGTATTCATTACCTTCTAGCAACATATCAGGTGTTACAATTGCTTCACAATCTGCACCAAGAGAAACATTAACCAAATCATTACAAGCTATTGCACCAGTTGGATTCTGATATTCGAATACATTTACATTAAACGCACATGCAGTACTTGCATTGTTAGCATCAGTCACTAAATACGACATGACTTGACTTCCAATAGGAAAAAAATCACCCGACTCGTAATTATCATTCAAATTATCGTAGTAATAATCATCAGGTATACCGACAACTCCGAAAACAATAGAATTTGATACGGGCGTACCTATTACGCCTTCTACTGTAAGTTCATTTGGAGCACAGTCAGCAGAAATTACTGTGGCATCAACAGTTGTATTGCTGCCATTATTTCTTCCTATTTTAAATACACTTATTAATGGTGAGTTCCCAACAATTTCGGTAATAAATGATGATTGCCTCGGGATTTTAATGCCTGCTGGCATGGGAACATTATAAACAGTCTGATTAAGATTCGGAAGGATAGTTGTGTAACTTCCATAAAGCTCAGTTCCTGTTGCATCATAAAAATTTATGGTTACACTTGGACTGTTAGATGATTGATATACGCCTAGATTTATATTGCTAATTGTCAAATCTGTCGGACCAGAATGGGCGAATGTCCTTCTGTATTTTGTCTGACCTGATACACAATAAATGGTGCCATCAATGGCAATTTGATTATTGTTTTGACTAAATGAAATATTACTCACACTAATATCAGGGAAAGTAAAGTCATACTCAACCACTTGACCACACTCCCCGAATCCTAGCTGAATGTTTGGTACAAATGGACAAGGCATCATAACAGCCGCAGAGAATCCTTCCCATGGCATAAGAGATTGTAATGAAACACGTTTGCTGAGAATATAACAATCATCATATTGATGCAACCAGGACACTTGACCTGATGCTGATGTTGTGCTACCTGATACCCGTTGAGTTGGCATCAGCGATACCATCAGAAAGAAGGTAAAAATGGTAAAATAATTTTTCATTTTTTTGTGTTTTAAGAATGAATAAGATTGAAATGAAATCACAATAAACTTTATTTAAAATTTGAATGTATTTATACAATATTTATAAACTACTGATTTTAAGACACTTATTAATAAATCAGAACTTATATCTAAACTTATTTATATGCATATGTATGTACTGCAAACATTATACCAAATAATAATATGTTTTGTAACCCATTTGGGTTATGTTTCATCTTTAAGACTAAATAGTGTTAGAAATTACATGCTTGTAATTATTCAGCAATTGAAATGATAAGTGAAAGTATTATGAATAATTATGTATAAAGCGTGCAGGCCGTTACAGTACGCGGAGCAATTAGCGGGACTAGCCTTTTTTGTTTATTTTTTTCTGTGTTACCTTCCAAAGGAATACGGGAGAGCAAAAGATGCATAAAAGTATAACTGAACGATCCTTAAGGACTAGCATTACAATGTGAGAAGTGAAGGCGACCGAAAGGGACGGAAAGTTCACTGCTAGAGCGATAATGCCTGACACATGGAGAGACGTTTATTAGTAATGAGCTGAGCATAACTTGAGTTGAATCAATAAATAATTCAATTTTATTTTATAAAGTGGATTTTTTATACACACTTAATTGTTACGTATGACATATTTCCAAATATTATATTTACCTTTGTTGATGAATGTAAAATCAATATACTGTGCATGGAAACAAAAGATAAAACATGTTTAAACTGTGGACTCAGACTCAAAGAAGATGATCAGTTCTGTTCCTATTGCGGTCAAAAGACAGATGCTCATTTATTGACAGTTACTGAATTATTAAATAATTTTTGGAATTCTATTTTCAATCTTGACAATACCGTTTTTAAAACACTTAGATATATATGGCGCCCATGGAAACTTACTGAGTTTTATGTACAAGGAAAAAGGAAAACATATCTTAATCCGATGAGACTTTTCCTAATTACGCTTTTACTACATTTTGGTATTTTATTGACTACAGTAGATATTGATAATAATAAAACCATGACCAATGAGTTATTTCGCGACTATGAACGCTCCAAAATCAAAAGTGAGTATATGGATATTAAGACTAAACTATCCCTAGATGGAAGCGCCTGTGTCTTATCAGACAGTATAGAAAATATA
>JBBRJL010000012.1:0-15153 GCA_038219375.1 Chitinophagales bacterium
CACCGCACTGAGATCAAAGATGCAACTCCATGGTCTAGATGCTATAATTATTCCAGGCAGTGACCCACACCAAAGTGAATATGTTGCCGCACATTGGCAAGAAAGAACTTGGATAAGTGGATTTACTGGTTCTGCTGGTACAGTCGTAATCACAAACGATCATGCAGGTCTTTGGACAGACTCGAGATATTTTTTACAAGGAGAAATGGAGCTCAATGGTTCAGAATTTGTACTTCATAAAATGTATAATCAATTTGCTACACCATATGTAGACTTCCTTGCTGAAAACCTTCATAAAGGACAAGTCGTAGCGATCAATGGCTTGATATTTTCGAAATCATCTGTTGATAGTATTGCAAAGACTTTGGATGCTGTAGATATTTCCTTAGAACATAGACACGACTTAATTTCTGAAATTTGGTCAGATCGACCACTATTATCAGAAGATATCGTTATGATTCATGACGTTTCTTTTACAGGAAAGTCGGTAAATGAAAAACTATCTGATATCAGACAAAAAATCACTTCTTTGCGTGCCAATCATCATTTTATCTCCGCACTTGATGATCTCGCTTGGACATTCAATATAAGAGGAAACGATGTCGATTACAATCCTGTAGTAACTGCATATGCTATTGTTTCTAACATTGATGCGCATCTTTTTATTAATCCTAAAAAACTCAATGAAGAATTAAACACTTATTTTTCTGATAATAATGTCTACGTACACCACTATAATGACATAATCCCGTTTCTCAATAATCTGAGTGACAAAGAGACCATCCTAATTGACCCTAGCATATGTAGTCAAGCGATGTATGAGGCTATCAATGCACAAATTACACATGAAGCTTCCGTACCTAAGCTTCTAAAAGCAGTCAAAAATCCAACAGAAATAGGACATGTCCGTAATGCTATGATAAAAGACGGAGCGGCTATTGCAAAAACATTCTATTGGCTAGAAAATAGTTTAGCTGAACAAAAGACCATTGATGAATGTGCTGTTGCTGCAATGCTCGCAGAAAATAGATCTCATCAAGAGCATTATCATGGCGAAAGCTTCGGTGCGATCATTGGATATAATAGTAACGGTGCAATCATACACTACCATCCTGAACCAGATACTTGCAAAATAATAGCTGCTGACGGTATATTATTGGTAGATAGTGGTGGCCAATACAGCGACGGTACAACAGATATCACTAGAACACTTGCACTAAGTAATCCAACTTCTGAACAAAAAAAGCATTATACCTTAATATTAAAAGGTATGATCGCATTATCAAAAGCTATATTTCCTGAAGGGACCACAGGCGTACAATTGGATACTCTTGCTCGTCAATTTTTGTGGTCAGAGGGGCTTAATTATGGACATGGCACGGGACACGGAGTCGGATTTTTTCTGAATGTACATGAGCCACCTCAAGGATTTGCACCTGCGCACTCCGAACGTGGCAAGACGGTACATGTCGAAGGAATGCTAAGCAGCAACGAACCTGGTTACTATCTTGAAGGTAAATATGGTATGCGTATCGAAAACCTTATCGTAGTAACAAAATTTAATAATTCCAGTTTTCTGTCTTTTGAAACGCTGACTTTATATCCATTTGATAAAACGCTATTTGATAATACTAGACTTACTGATGCTGAAAAAGTCTGGATAAACGAGTATCATCAAAAAGTTTGGGACAATGTATCTCCATTACTTTCTGGAGATATCATAACATGGTTTAAATCAAAATGTGATCCCGTCGATTGACAGTGATCACATTTTGATTTTTTTACCTAGCCTATTAATAAAAACTAGAACTTGAATCCTAGTGTAAGGGCTCCTCTGGTTCTGTTTGTATTTATATTAGTAAGTGGATCGAGATTTTCATCCAATACTACGTATGGGTTATAACCTTCTGTCTGTTCTGACAATCGAATACCAAGGTCTATAAAAAATCTGTCACCTCTGAATCCTGCGCCGAATGATACCCTATTATTATAGAAATCATCTGCATTAAACGCAGATTGCTCCCAGCTATAGCCTACTCTCAATCTTAAATGCTTATATCCCATCTCAGTACCTAGCCTCACATTTGTAGCTGAACCTAGTCTCGCTTGAACTTCACGATTGACCTCATTTGTGTACCGTTGTTCGTCAATGGTATTATTATAAGCTGTACCATTATAATTGGCATTGGTATAATCTAGATGTTCTATATCAGCATTTATAAATCCTACTATTTCTCCTATTCTATAGATGGTACCCACACTTCCTATAGCTCTCCATGGGGTAGTAATACGGTATTGAAAAGTCCCTTCAAGAGATTCGTAACTAAATGTTTGATTGGTTCCATCATTAAATGAATATACTATTGCTGTATTAAAATTGTCGGTAAACCTATTCCACGTTGGGGAATGAAAAGCTCCACCAAACCTAATGGCAGGAGTGATTTTGTATGTAAAGCCGGCTTTAAAGTTAAATCCAACTCCTGATGTATTAAGTCTTTCAGTATACTCTAAGCTTCTGAATGTGGCAATCTCGTCATCTGGATCGTCTTCTGTATATACCTTCGACTCTTCAAAAGAAGAAAATGGGACACCAATACTTATACCCATATTAAGTTTATTTTGATATTCTCCTGCCCACCCAAGGGTAAGTTCATTGACACCGCCTGTTTGCGTAATTTCTTGAGCTTTCATGACAGGTAAGTCAGGTTCTGCAAAATCTGTCTCATAAAAGTTATCTCCGTCAAAATCAAAGATAGCCCCAGTATTAAAAGCTGGAAAGGTAACAAATTCATCAAGTTCCGCCTCCGTTAACCCGTTGGCTTGTTCAGCAAAATATGTGGTTATAGATCCTTTTGTCTTACCAGCTATGCTCACATTTCGCTGAAGGTCAGATATTCTTGAGTAACCGATAGCAAAATTTGAACTTGTGAATGATGTTCCTGGATTGGACGCAATGACAAAACCTATATTATCTAATCCAAGACTTGACTTCTTATTAAATGAAATATTTGAAGATGTCGATTGAAAAAAAGACTCTGTGCTGCTTGTCCTTAATGATGGTGTAAAAGTAAATTCTGAAATCCTGAAATCAGCTATTCCCGCCGGATTGATATTAATAACAGAAAAATCTCCCCCCATTGCACCGAATGCACTCCCTACGCCTAGAATTCTAGCAGTACCTGTCGGATCTGTTGTAGACCATCGTGCCACATCTGAAATATTCTGGCCATTTAGACTATATAAGGTCAACATAAAAACAGCAATTATAGGGTTGATTCTCATTTTTATCTTTTTTGTGTTAACTGATGTACCTATTTGATGATATGATTTACTAATAAGCGTTATCTTCTCACCAAAAAGGCTATTTGCTTTTAAATTTTATTTAAATAAAAGGGGCGAATAATAAATTATCCAAGCCCCTATTATATCGTATCTCGTAAAGAAATCCTATCTTAATTATCCACCTCTTCTAGATCCGCCTCCACTACTTGATCTTGATGATCCACCACCTGAACTTCCAGAAGAAGAGCGACTTGGACTCATGCTTCCACCTGAACTACTCCTAGACGATCCCGAATCATTGCTTCTTGGTGAAGATGATCTGTTAACATCAGAAGAAGATCTATTCGGTGTATTACCTCTTGATGGAGGAGGTGATGTTGATCTCGTTTCAGAACTTGATCTTCTGTTATTATCAGTCGGTTGTGTTCTCGTGTTTGGACTAGTTCTATTTACATCACTATTAGGAGATTTAGTTCTTGATTCCGATCTATTGTAAATTCTTGATTTTGTATCAGTATTTGGTCGGACGGTCTGATTCTCATTTCTAATATCACCTTTTCTTGTTCTATTTGTATTAGTATTGCCTGTTGATCTACTTTCTGTATTAGATCCTGAATTATCTATAGTAGCATCACTATTTCTTATTGTGCCGCTTCCGCCACCTACTTCACGTCTTGGAGTTGCTGTCCTTCCTGCTGTAGATGAAGATAATGAACCTCCTCTTCTACTACCATATATCTTTTGTGTCCCAAAATCATTGCCATTATTCCAATTGTTACCATTATTCCAGCCATTGCCGCCCCAATTATTGAAACCATTAGGACACGAGTTCCAACCATTGCCGCCCCAATTATTACCCCAACCATTATTCCAACCACCGCCCCAATTGTTGCCCCAACCGTTATTCCAGCCGCCGCCCCAATTGTTGCCCCAACCGTTATTCCAGCCACCACCCCAATTGTTGCCCCAACCGTTATTCCAACCGCCGCCCCAATTGTTGCCCCAACCGTTATTCCATCTATTCCACGGAGAGCCTATAAAAACATTGACGGATGAGTTATTGTCAAAAAACGGGTCATAATAAGAGTTGTTGTACCAATTATTAAATCCAGAAGGCATAAAAACAGCTGACGTTGGGGTATGAAACCTTCTTATCCTGGTCGCATAAGAATACTCATCATAATTTGCGTACTCGTCATTGTCGTAATTGCTGTCATCATTATCTGACGTGTATTGCTGATCCTGTTCCGAGTATCTCTCTTGAGAATTATCAGAATAAGAACGTGATGATACTTTAGTATTAGTAACGATCGCATCTTTCCGATAATCATAATATAGATCATCAAACTGTGCACTTAAACCCACGGTGTAACCGACCAATGCGGTAAGTAAAATGCTTTTTAATAAAAGGGCTTTCATGGTAAATAATTTAAAATTTTTAATATTTGATCGCAATAAACAAATCTTTCTTATTAATTCGAGTGCAATTTATTACTTTTGCACCGACTTATACGTTAAAATAAATCTAAAGTTAATCATTTTTGTGTTAAAATTCACTTTTAAAGACAATTTAACTTGTGAATAGTACTTTATAGACGCAATTGTATACCGAAAAGTTTAAGAATAGCATTAATTATTATAATTTTAACAGAACATCAGATATCACAAAATAAAGATTGAGAAATGGCAAAGGAGATAACGAGCAGGGAAGAGAACTATTCTCAATGGTATAATGACATTGTCAAGAAAGCTGGGCTGGCAGACAGCTCCGCAGTTAGAGGGTGTATGGTGATCAAGCCATATGGATTTGCGATTTGGGAAAAGATAAGAGACCAGTTGGACAAAATGTTTAAAGAAACAGGTCATGTTAATGCTTATTTCCCTATTTTCATTCCTAAAAGTCTTTTTGAAGCAGAAGAGAAAAATGCTGAGGGGTTTGCAAAGGAGTGTGCGATAGTAACACATTATCGATTAAAAGCAGATCCAGACCATAAAGGCAAATTGATGGTAGATCCAGAGGCTAAGCTTGAGGAAGAGCTCATCGTTCGACCTACCTCAGAAGCAATTATATGGAATACTTATCGCGACTGGATTCAATCTTATAGAGATCTTCCTATTCTTATCAATCAATGGGCTAATGTCGTAAGGTGGGAAATGCGTACTCGACCATTCCTGAGAACAGCTGAGTTTTTATGGCAAGAAGGACATACGGCACACGCTACATCACAAGAAGCGATAGCTGAGGCTCGTCAAATGCATGATATTTATGCAGAATTTGCTGAAAGCTTTATGGCTATGCCTGTTATCAAAGGGTATAAAACAGAAAAGGAAAGGTTTGCTGGTGCGGACGATACTTTCACTATTGAAGCATTAATGCAAGACGGTAAAGCCCTTCAAGCAGGTACATCACATTTTCTGGGTCAAAATTTTGCCAAAGCATTTGATGTTACTTTCAGTAATGACAAAAATGAAAATGAATATGTATGGGCTACTTCATGGGGCGTTTCTACAAGGTTGATTGGTGGATTAATTATGACACACTCTGATGATGAGGGTCTTGTCCTACCTCCTTTATTGGCGCCTATTCAGGTTGTGATCGTTCCAATACCAAAACCCGATCCTGAATTGACCGCAAAGGCAGAAGAAATAAGTAAAGCATTAAAAGCCCTTGGAATAAGTGTAAAAATCGATATGGACGAAACGAAACGCCCTGGATTTAAGTTTGCCGAGTACGAAATGAAAGGTGTCCCCGTGAGGTTAGGACTGGGAAAAAGAGATCTTGAAAACAATACCATTGAAGTTGCAAGACGAGATACCAAAGAAAAGACAAGCATTCCTTTGGACAATGTCATTCCATATGTACAACAGTTATTGATAGACATTCAGGATAACTTGTTAAACAGAGCTAAAAAATTCCGTGAAGACCGATTTACAAAAGTAGATAATTTTGAAGAATTCAAAAGTATATTGGAGACTAAGGGTGGATTTCTTTCTTGCCATTGGGATGGTACATCTGAGACGGAAGAGAAAATAAAAGAAGAAACCAAGGCGACGATAAGATGCATTCCTCTAGACGCCGTGGAAGAAGAAGGTTTCTGTGTCTATTCCGGCAAACCATCTTCTAAAAGAGTTATCTTTGCAAAAGCATATTAAATAATATTAGTTGATTTAAAAAATAGAGTATTCATGACATTTGAGATAGAAGGAATCCTTCATAAAAAATTTGAGGCAGAAAGTAAGTCAAGTTCTTTTCAAACAAGGGAATTTGTCATCACGACAGAGGGCACTTATCCTCAGTATGTAAAGTTTCAGCTCACGCAGGACAAATGTGGTGTCATCGATCCATGTGAAGAGGGTGAAAAAGTAAAAGTTTCTTTTGATCTTCGTGGTAGAGAGTGGCAAGGCAAATATTTTACCAATCTTAATGCCTGGAAAGTAGATAAAGTAGTGCAAAGCAACCAAGGATTTCAAGGTCCTACGCCTCCTTCCCCGCCAATATTTGAGGAGGGTAACTCATTCAACGACGGTGGACTTCCTGAAGATTTCAACGATTTGCCATTCTAAAATAACTTATTGAGATGGCTTATCGACAGCGCAAAAGATACAGGACAAGAAGAGAGTGGCTTAGAATTTTTTACCAAAAGTTTAAGTTAGTGTTGTGGTTTGCCATAATTGCTCTTCTTATTTTAGGTTGGATGAACCGAGTCTCTTTAATAGATTATATTAAATCATACTTCTATTAAAAGAAAAGGGCAACAAAATAATTGTTGCCCTTTTCTTTTTATCTATTTATAGAAATTAGCTGTTACATTTATTTGGTATTATTGGACTAACGACTGAAGCTTCATCGCTAAACCCATATCTCCTTTGATTTTTACTTTTCCAGTCATTACAGCCATCATGGGATTGAGTTCTCCATTCTTCAATTGTAAAAATGTATCTGCGTCAGTAGTGATTGTACAGGCTGCTTCTTCATCATTTTGAGACACAATATTGCTACCGCCGGTCCCGTCTATTAGAATAATGTCCTCGCCCAATACAAATTTTAGTTTTGCTCCGAATGGTGCTACATTGGCTGCTTGTGTGGTTATTGAAGCCAGAATTGATTCAATGCTCATATTTATTATTTATTGATTTTAGAAAAATAATGTACTATCTTCATTAACAGTTGTCAGTTTGTCACTGTTCATTATGGTGGTCAAATTTGCTTTTGTTTTCGGAAGTTCATATTTAAAATAAAACTTCATTGTATGTATTTTACTTTCATAAAATGATTTTTCAAAATCAACCTTTTGATTATTTAATGCTTCTTCCGCCTTCGTGGCCATTTTGAGCCACTGGTCTGCAATGATTAACGTTGAAGCCATCTCCATAAAAATTGAGGCATCCGCAAGATAATTTTCTAAATCTCCTTGGGCAGCATAGGGCATTAGATATTCCAATGCTTTCTGTACATCACCTATTGCTGCAGTAAGTTTGTCTGCATATGATACTAGAGAATCAAATTTTTTGGCATTGTCTATCGTTATCATAAGGTTTTGCATAAGAAGTTGTAGCGATTTACCATTATGAGCTGGAATCTTTCTACCCAATAAATCTAAAGATTGAATACCTGTGGTACCTTCATAAATTGCCATAATTCTGATATCTCTGAGATACTGTTGAAGCGGAAAATCCATACAATAACCGTAGCCTCCTAGTATCTGCAAACCATTATTGATCGCTATTCGTCCCATTTCTGACGGATATGTTTTGGCAACTGGTGTTAGGAGTTCTAGCAATAAATGACTATTTTGCTTGTTTTCTCCTTCTTCGCAATGGGCCAAGTCACTTAATATTGAGCATTCCAAAAGTAAACTCAACGATGCTTCGTTAATCGCTTTTTGTAGTAACAGCATACGTCGGACATCGGGATGATTGATGATGAGTGTTTGCCCTTCGGTGGCATCCTTAATTCCTGAATTAAGAATTTTTCTCCCTTGTGGCCTTTCGCGCGCATACTGAAGTGATGCATAATAAGCGGCTGTAGCAGTAGACGCTGCAGTCATTCCGACATCTATTCTTGCACCATTCATCATTTGGAACATATATTTTAATCCTTGGTTCGGCTCGCCAACCAAATAACCGGTACAGTCATTTTGCTCTCCATATACCAAGTGAACCGTACTATATCCACGCTGACCCATCTTCTGAAAATCGGCCACCGCTTTTACATCATTATATACATTGCTACCATCTGATTCGGGTCTAAATTTAGGCACTACAAAAAGCGAAATACCCTTGGTGCCTTGTGGTGCACCCTCTATTCTTGCAAGCGTGAGATGTACAAAGTTTTCTACTGCTTCATGGTCTCCTCCAGAAATAAATATTTTTTGTCCGCTAATTTTGTAATTTCCTTCTTCATTTGGTGCAGCGGAAGTAACAATATCTGTTAGAGAACTACCACTTTGTGGTTCGGTGAGCGCCATAGTGCCTCCCCATTTCCCAGCAAGCATGTTGGGTATAAATGTTTGCTTTAATGCTTCTGTTCCAAAACTTGCTATGAGATGTGCTGCACCTGAAGTCAGTCCTAGGTATCCCGGTACATGATTGTTGGCCGCTTCTAGGATGTGGTTTGTAGCATTTACAAGTGTATGTGGCATCTGCATTCCCCCATCATCGTAATCAAAGTACGTACCTAACCAACTATTCTCGCCTGCGTCTTTAAAGATTTTTTTGAGAATGGGATGTGAATATACTTTATCGTCTTTAAAATAGACAGGTTTTTCGTCCATCTCTTTGTAATATGGGTAAAAGTCTTGATCCGCCCATGATTTTGCAGATTCCAAAAGGATATTCATGGAAGCTTCATCGTAATCCGCAAATCGCTCATATTTAAGTAAATCTTGAATCCTGTGAACATCAAAAAGTAAAAACTTCAACGTGTCCATACACATATACTTAGCCATAATGATCGTTATTTAAAAATTTAACTCTAAGTTAAATTAATTTATTGTAACGAATAGCAAAAAGTGTTATTTTTTTTATATTTATTAATAAAAATATTTTTTCGGAATGTATATGGAGCCCTAATTTCCTTTAAATCCTTATTCAATAAGACAATATTGCTTGATTAAATATCTTTGCAAAAAATATTCATGTTCAATTTTACAAAAGTTTTTAGAGTACTAATCATTATAATTTTTACAGTACTTATATCCTGAGAAATAGAAGAAAAGATGCCTATTTTTATTGACTGTATTTTACCATATGATATCGGGACAGGAATTGATCAAGACCAATTAAACCAGGAGATGGCATCAAAATCATTCGAAACATTTCCTCAAGCTGATACAATTGTAGGAATTGTATATGGCTTTTGTAATTATGGCAAAAGGCTGATTATCCAACTTGAAGGAAAAAAATTTTAATGCCAAACTTCTTTTTGATAGCTGTAGCGCTCTGATGTCAAAAGATCTATTATCAGAACCAGACTCAACTACTAGACTAACTTTTGAAAACCATACCAAGAAGGCATTTGGTACAGATGCAATACTTTATGACCTATATATATTCAATTACATATCAGGACTAACCGAATACAATGCTGAAGTTGTCAAAAATGGTTCATTTTCTAGCTACCTATTAAATAAAAACGGTAAACTACTTTGCAAAATATATTAGTTAAATTGGTTATTTTTTTGATTTAAATAACTAATTAACAAAACTTTCGGCCCACAATACTATTATATTAATTCAATGTCCAATAACTTGCTGAGTTATTGTTCGGTCATTTTGTCGTATTCAATGTAAATTGTTATAAATCAACGACTTATGGCCAACACTTCAAAATTAAATAAGTATTTTTTCATGGAAAACGTCTTGCAATCATCAGCTGAACTTGCCCTAGAAGCAGTAAAAAGAGCAGAACTACGTAAGTTCATCCACATCAAAGGAGCGCGATCAAATAATCTAAGAGATATAGAACTGTTTATACCTAAAAACAAACTAGTTGTTGTTACCGGGGTATCAGGCTCGGGCAAATCATCTCTGATTATAGATACCCTATATGCAGAAGGTCAACGAAGATACGTCGAAAGCCTATCGTCGTACGCACGTCAGTTTTTAGATCGGATGAAAAAACCCGAAGTAGACTATATCAAGGGCATCTGCCCAGCCATCGCTATTGAACAAAAAGTAAGTTCATCCAATGCTAGATCAACCGTTGGGTCTCTAACAGAAGTATATGACTATATTAGATTGCTTTACGCACGTGTAGGCAAAACAATATCACCAGTATCTGGCGAACAGGTAAGAAAGCACGAAGTAAGTGATGTCGTTAATTATATTTTTAGTCTTAATCTTGACACAAAAGTGCAGCTTTTGATACCATTACAACATAGACACGACCGTACTATTGGCCAAGAATTAGATTTATTGATGCAAAAAGGTTACAGTAGGGTTCTATACGATAACAATATTAGCAGCATCGAAGAATTACTTGAAAACGATAAGATCAATAAAGACGAATCCGTTATAAATACGAATGAGAATATAAAGATTTTAATTGATAGGTTTGTTGTTAATGAAGATGAAGATAACAAAAAACGGGTGGCCGACTCCGTACTTGTTGCGTTTTCTGAGTCTGAAGGAGAATGTTATGTCTCTCCTATTAATGGGGAAGAAAAATACTATAACAATAGATTTGAGCTAGATGGTTTGGTTTTCATCGAACCAAGTCATCAGCTATTTAATTATAATAATCCATTCGGCGCTTGTCCAAAATGTGAAGGATACGGAAAAATGCTAGGCATAGACCCTGAAAAAGTAATACCTGATGAGAGCCTAACGATATACCAAGAAGCGGTCGCCTGTTGGCGCGGCGAAAAAGGCAAAATGTGGTGGTCACAGTTGGTGAATAATGCAGAAAGTTTTAATTTTCCTATCCACAAAGCATATAAAGATCTAACGGAAGAGCAGAAAAATACATTATGGTCTGGAAACCATTATTTTAATGGAATAGACTCATTTTTTCAAGAACTGGAAGAAGGAGCTTATAAAATTCAAAACCGAGTAATGTTGTCTCGTTATCGAGGTAAAACTGTATGTAATATTTGCAAAGGAGGTAGACTAAGAAAAGAAGCAACATACGTCAAAGTAGGCCAGGTAGATATTACAAAATTGATAAATATTCCCATTGATGAGTTGCTTGGCTTTTTTGAAAAATTGGAATTCAACGCACATGATCAGAAAATATCGGATAGAATACTGACCGAGGTTAAAAATCGTCTAGGCACCATGATAGAAATAGGCCTAGGGTATCTGTCACTAGATAGACTCGCAGGAACATTGAGTGGCGGAGAGACTCAAAGAATAAACTTGACAAGGACACTAGGCAGTAACCTTACTAATTCTCTATATATTCTTGACGAACCAAGTGTCGGCTTACATCCAAAAGATACAGAAAAATTGGTCAGAGTATTGAAAAGATTAAGGGATTTAGGAAATACCGTAGTCGTAATAGAACACGAAGAAGCCGTGATACGAAATGCAGATTACATTATAGACATCGGGCCAGAAGCTGGAATTCATGGAGGGAACTTAGTTTATGCTGGAAAATATGATGCGTTTATGAAAGGGGTGCCAGGAAGCCTAACGTCTGATTACATGTGTGGCTTTAGATCTATTGCAATTCCTACACAAAAGAGAAAAATACAGCACAAAATAAAAATCAATGGGGCCAGACAGCACAATTTAAAAAATATATCTGTAACCATTCCACTTCAAACGATGACTGTTGTAACGGGCGTATCTGGGTCTGGCAAAACTAGCCTAGTAAAACATATCCTATACCCAGCGTTGAAGCTAATAATTAATGACCCAGTTGCTACATCCCCTGGTAAACATGAAAAAATAAGTGGCGACACAAAAAATTTCACCTTGGTAGAAATGGTAAGTCAAAGCCCTATAGGAAAGTCGTCTCGTTCTAATCCAGTCACGTATGTAAAGGCATATGACGATATAAGAAAACTTTATTCCGATCAGCAGTTGTCAAAGATAAAAGGATATGAGCCAAAACACTTTTCTTTTAATGTGGAAGGTGGTAGATGCGAGACTTGCAAAGGTGAAGGATATTTAACTGTAGAGATGCAGTTTCTGGCAGACGTGACACTATTGTGTGAAGAATGTAGTGGGCATAGATTTAAGAAGGAAGTACTGGAAGTGATGTATCAAGATAGAAATATCTATGACGTACTCAACATGACTATAGAAGAATCACTTACTTTTTTTAAGGATAAGAAAAATATCCTTGCACGGTTACAGCCGCTTTTTGATGTTGGACTGGGATATATTAAGCTAGGTCAAGCTTCTAGTACGCTATCAGGTGGGGAAGCACAGAGGGTTAAACTTGCTAGCTTTTTAACAAAAGAATTTACATCAAAGCACATTTTCTTTATCTTTGATGAACCTACAACTGGTCTGCACTTTCATGACATTAACAAACTAATGGATGCATTTAATGCCCTAGTAGAAAATGGACATACAGTATTAATTGTAGAACACAATATGGACGTGATACGAGCAGCGGACTGGGTTATTGATCTTGGACCGACGGGTGGTAAAGATGGCGGACACTTATTATATGAAGGTAGGCCTGAAGGATTGAAGGATATCAAAGAATCATTTACTGGTCAGTTTATTTAAATGTTTCACGTGAAACAAACAGACATTTTTTCACTAAAAAAATTGTTGCTATAATTATATGTCAGATTTATATAATATAGTACAGATATTAAAATTAATTATTATCTTTGTACCGATAAATAAATTAGCAAAAAGGTCAGTGAGCAATCGCTGGCCTTTTTTTATTTATTCTTTTGCTTTATATCTAGCGAAAGAAGCTTCTGAGGGTTACAATACAAAGAAATAGGTATTAATACTAGAGTTGAAATTGTAATGAGACGATAATGTTGAGAAAGTTTAAATAGATCCCCACCTATTATATCTGAGCCATGAATCGGCGAATAGACTATCATAACAAATCCAAAAGTGAAAACTACAAATCTATATAATAGCAAGTTCTTGTATAATCCAAAAGTACGGAATATAAAATACAAAATATAAGCAACCATAGGAATGGCAAACAAAAAGGCATACTTCTGCTGATGTGGAAATATCAAGGGTATAAGTAACATAAAATAACAAAGTTCCCAAAGTTCCTTTACTTTAAACTTCTCCCTGATGAAAAGATTACTCCTGAAATACAACAAAGAGCAAGCAACCAAGCATAAGCTAGCAAGATTAGTTACTATTATAGCTGAGTCTATACTCATGTTAAAGATATTTCTTTTAAATAATAACTCACCTTTAGTTTCAGACAAATATACAGGTAAAAAAGCAACCAGGCTATGTGTACCTATACCTGTCTCAACTTGGTGTTCTTTACTAGTAGGATTAATAATTACCCACCAATCCCTTAACAGGGTAAGGTTATATTCATATCCCCAAAAGATAGATGGGGCAAAATATAACCCTATGAAACAAAAAATACAAGCAGCCAAAGCTTTAAAATAACCTCTGTAAAATAAATACCCCAGAAATACTACCGGTAAAATTTTAATATTTATGCCCACGCCTAGCAAAATGCCTCCCAAGATATTCCTTCCTGCATGAATCAGATTTAGGCTTTCAAAGATTATCCATATTAAGAAAGGTGTGACTTGCACCATTCCGATATTATTACTCATAAACTGAAAAGACAAGACAACCAATAGAATAACATACTTCATATAGGAAATCCTATTCATAAATCTAAAGTCCAAATATCTTTCAAAAATAATAAAACTTCTATATATAAACCAGAAGGATAGTAGGCACCAAACTAACTCTGTGATAAAATAGTTATAAGTAAATGGAATTAATAACATTATAAAAAATGGACTATATGAATAACCCATACCATTCTTTGAGTACGGCGGCAGATATGGATTTTGCCCATGATATAACTTATAAGCAGCCTCAAGATAGACATCAAAGTCACCACCATCAAATGCTGAGTTAATGGAAAGAAATAAACACACGATCAAGAGCAATGACATTAAAACCTTTTCCAAAGCTGCTTTATCCCATAACGATACTTTATTCATATAAGACCATTTGTTGTTAAAGTAAGGGATAAAGAATCAATCATACTACAGAATCCAAATAATAGATTTCCTTCCCAGTAAATATAAATAAAAAATATAACGTCGACTTGCAAAAGTAAGTAGATTAATATATTTTAAATAATAAATTATAAAAAGAATCATAAAACAGAATGGGTATTAACATTAATGTTTCACGTGAAACATCATCATTAATGAACAATTTGTAAATAATTACTATTTATATAACTTTAAATTATCAATCACTTAATTTCAAATGAAATCAATCCATCTTATATTATTAGCATCAATATTCCAATTGTCAGTATCCGCACAGACAACAGACCAAACACCTTTCAGACAAATGTATGATCTGCTGCCAACAGCAAATACATACAGGACTGCCACCGGTGCACCAGGTCACGAATACTATCAGCAACAGGCCGACTATATCATCAATGTGGAATTAGATGACGAAAATCAGAAAATCTACGGCGAGGAAACAATTACTTTTTATAATAATGCACCCGATATACTAACCTATTTATGGCTACAGTTAGATCAAAACATTCAATCAAAAGAATCCGATAGCCATAAAATAAAACAACAATCTCTATCTGATAAAGTAGATATAGAAGAAATTAATAAACTTCAACCATGGTTTGACGGAGGTTTCAAAATAGACTTTATAAAGGATACTAATGGTAAAGACCTAAAATATACTGTCAATAATACCATGATGAGATTA
>JBBRJL010000013.1:0-15095 GCA_038219375.1 Chitinophagales bacterium
ATCCAACTCGGAGAAAATCTTATCTAGATCATCATCGTCAAGATCTGCCGCAGCTTTGCTTGCCGTAGGTTTTTTGATAACCTTTGTGATGATAACTGGCTTTTTAGGCTCCGCTTTTCTGGCAGGTTTGCCATCATCTTCATCTTCAAGGTCATCAAAGCCACGTTGTTTGTCTTTAGGTACCACTTGGATATCCTTCATTTCAGACAGCGTCTTGGCAATGACAGATTTTGTGGTAGTAGGAACAGCAAGAAGACGCTTTTTTTCTATCATCTCACCAGAGACAACACATATCCCATAAGATTTATTATTGATTCTGATAAGCGCATTTTCTAGATCTTGAATATACTTACGTTGGTGATTTGCCATATTATTTAGCATCTCTACTTCCGACTGAATAGACGAGAAGTCTGTGATGTCCTTAGCAAAATCATCGTTATTATTTTCAGTAATATCTTTGAGCTGTTCCTTCAGATTAGCGTACTGCTCTCTGGCTTTATCTAATTTTTTGTCGATAAGGTCTTTGAATTCTCTCAATTCATCGTCGCTATATCGCGTGGTTACATTCGTTGGTGTAGACATAAATCTATTATTTCTTAAAATTTCGTGCAATATTAGACCTTAAATATCAGATTACAAAAAAAAGTTTCATCTTATATGATATTTTTATTAAATATTAACATAATATCTCATTAATTTAACTCTAAATTGAAACTTTAAATCAGAAATAGCTAATTATCGTCAACGTAATCATATTTTAAGACTATTCGTAAAAGTATCGCATTACCTCATATAATAAATCTAATGTGATAACACTCTTTAAGATATTACAGTTAAATATATGTCTCATAATGTGATTTTATTACTCAAAATTAGTTTTATCTTTGTGCCGTATGAGATTAAAGAGCCTTCAGATTAAAGGATTTAAAAGTTTTGCCAACGACACCATCTTAAATTTTAATGAGGATGTCATTGGTGTAGTCGGTCCCAATGGATCGGGTAAGTCCAATATTGTTGATGCTATCAGATGGGTTTTGGGTGAGCAGAAAAGTAAGGAGTTGCGTCTCGAGTCCATGTCTGATGTTATATTTAATGGTACAAAGACCAAAAAGGAGGCTGCGACTGCAATGGTAGCGCTCACCTTTGAAAACACCAAAGGTATTCTTCCGACAGAATATCAAACGGTAACTATATCTCGGACACTTTACAGAAGTGGGGAGTCAGAATATAGATTAAATAATGTGATATGCCGTCTCAAAGATATCAATTCGCTCTTCCTTGATACAGGTATCGGTTCAAATTCATATGCCATCATTGCCTTAGGTATGGTAGACGATATTCTCGCTGACAAGGATAATGCTAGGCGAAGGATGTTTGAGCAAGCAGCAGGAGTGTCTAAGTATAAAATTCGCAAGCGTGAGACACTGTCTAAGCTGAAAAGCGCAACTGAAGACCTCAATAGGATAGACGATTTACTTTTTGAAATAGAAGGTAATCTGAAATCACTTGAAAAACAGGCTAAACGTACACAAAAGTACCTTGATTTAAAAGCAGAATATAAGGAACTAAGTATAAAACATGCTATTTTTTCTATTCAACACCTAAAACAAAAATATAAGGGTATTTCAGATCAGCTTGTTCGTGAACAAGATCAATATCGTGAAAATGACGTTATACTTTATAAGCATCAAGCAAATCTTGAAAAAGAGAAAAAATCAAATGCAGACAAAGAAATAGCACTCAGTGACCAACAGAAACGACTAAATGATATGGTCTATCAAATCCGAACTCGTGAAGGAGAAAAGGGATTGTTGACACAAAAACTGGGTTTTAAAAAACAAAATAAGGAGCAACTCATAAAAGTAATTGCAGATAGCGAAAGTGAGCTCCAAAAAACACTCACAGAAGCCGAATCATTGAATGTTAGGTTGCAAAATGAGACGGCTGTCGAAGAAGTACTCAAGCAGACTTTACTCAAATCAAAAGAAGTCTATGATGCAACCAAACTAGAGTACAACGCCGCAAAGGTTAGTTTTGATATCAAACAAAAAGAAAAACAAGAGATTGAACGTCAAGTTTTTGATCTTGAAAAAAATATTGCCATCCACAAAAACTCCATTGAAAATAATGAGCGCGATGTGCAAAGGGTAAATGATGCATTACAATCAAAAGAACAAGAATTTGCAAGGGCTAACACCACGGTTGAACAACTTTCGGCTACATACACTGCAAAAGAATCTGAGCTTAGTATGCTGCAAGAGACTGAAAACAACCGTAAGCAAAGGGTAGCAGAATTAGAGGGAAGGAGAGACAAGCTCCAAGATGAATTAAATAAGATAAATAGAAACATCGACTCTAAACAAAACGAATACGATCTACTAAAGAGTATGATTGACAATTTCGAAGGATTTCCGGAGTCTTTCAAGTTTTTGAATGATCACTGGCGAAAGGATTTGACAATACTTTCGGATATATTGGATGTTCAGGAAGCATATAAAGCACCAATAGAATTGTACCTCGAGCAATATCTGAATTATTTTGTGGTAGAAAATATGACAGAAGCTATCCAAGGTATTTCATTACTGAAAAATTCTCAAAAAGGAAAAGCCAATTTCTTCTTGCTTGACAAAATAGAACCCCAAAAAGATACGAAAATAAATCTAGACCAACTGATTCCCGCTGTAGATGTAGTGAGCGTTCCCATTCAATATCAAATTTTGCTAGATGCAATTTTGGGAGATTGTTATGTTTTTGATGGTGAAATTGAACAACTTGCTGATGTAAGTGAAAATGTAACCATAATAGCATCAACGGGAACTTTTCTAAAATCAGGCTATAGCATATCAGGTGGTTCTGTTGGTCTTTTTGAAGGTAAAAAAATTGGTCGGAAGCAAAATCTGGAGAAACTTGCTTTATTTCTTGAAGAAAATAATAAAATAAAACAGGAACACAGTTCTGAATTGGAAAAAGTCAAAACAGACTTGACCAAAGTAAAATCTATCGATCACATCAGTGGTTTAGATAAGATAAAAAGAGAACTTCAAAATATTGACCAAGAGCGTATCAAGTTCAGTCACCAAATAAATTCATTCAATCAGCTCAAGACAGAAAGCGATCAGAAAATAAAATTAGCTAATGATCAGATAAAGGATTTGTTGAGTAGGATTTCTATGTCTGAACAACAAATGAAGACCTTCAAAGCTAAAGTTGCAGAACTTGATAAGCCTTCTGAAGGTAAAAATGAAGACATAGACAAGCTAGGTGAAAAGATGTCCGCATCTGCTGAACAGTATAATAGTGATAACATTGCGGTAATCAGACAGCAGAATTTAATCGGTAACTTCCGAAAGGACAAAGAATTCAGAGATGCCAGAGTTAGAGATTTAGACACTAAAATTGCTAATGACAAGCATCGATTGATGTCCGAAGATCGTGAACGGATAGATATAGAAGATCAACTTATAAAGCTAGATGGCGAGTTACAATTATTATATACAGAAAAGAAAAACTATCAATCTACGCTTGGTGAAGCTGAGCAAGATTATTTCAAAGCTAAAAATGTAATAAATGAGATCGAAGACCAAGTCAGAAATCTCACGCGCACGCAATCTGCGCTTCAGCAATCAATTCAGACGCTCAAAGATCAGTTTACAGAGCAAAAGTTTCAGATTCAGGCAGTAGGAGAGAGGTTAAGAATAGAATTCAATATTTCAGTTAATGATCTTATAAATAAAGACTCAGAAAAAGACATTGATTACGATCAACTCACCGAAGAACTAGAAAAAATAAAGTCTAGGATGCTTGGCTATGGTGATGTCAATCCACTAGCAGTAGAAGCTTACAATGAGATTAAAGAGCGATATGACAATATCAATGTCCAACGTAAAGATATACTTGATGCCAAAGAAAGTCTCATGGATACCATCAAAGAAATCGAAGGGACTGCTACTGAGCAGTTTATGACTGCATTTCAACAAGTGCGTACTAGTTTTATTGAAGTATTCAGAAGTCTGTTTACAGAAGATGACACATGTGATTTGATCTTGCTCGACGAGTCCAATCCGTTGGAATCAGACATTGAAATCATAGCAAAACCAAAAGGTAAAAAACCCAAATCATTAAGCCAGCTGTCAGGTGGTGAAAAGACATTGACAGCAACAGCTCTCCTTTTTGCTTTATATTTATTGAAACCTGCTCCATTCTGTGTTTTTGATGAAGTGGATGCGCCGCTTGATGATGCAAATATCCAGAAATTCAATCGTATCATTCAGAAATTTAGCACCGAATCTCAATTTATTATAGTGACCCACAATAAGTCTACCATGGCTGAAGTTGATGTACTGTATGGCGTCTATATGGTAGAACCAGGAGTATCAGCTGTGAGTGCGGTAGATTTCAGGGCATTAAAACATGAGCCTATACTCGAAAACTTAGATTAATATATTTTGTTACATTGAGCGATAAATGAAGTTTTACTTTTTCTAATATCAAGTGTCTCACGAATGAATTTTCTAGCCCATATATTTTTGTCATGTAAAGACCCAAATCTTTTGGTTGGGAATTTTATGGCTGATTTTATTGGGAATAAGGATAAAACTGGCTTAAAATCAGAGATATTGCAAGGTATAAATCTGCATAAGAGGATAGATCACTTTACAGATAATCATCCTTCTGTCAAAGAAGCGATCAAAGTGATCAGGACATCGCAAGGTAAATACGCTCCAGTTACGATTGATATTTTATTTGATTATATACTTACGCAAGATTGGGATATTTATGCAAGTCATGACTTGAAGGAGTTTACACTTTCAGCTTATGATACATTGAAAAATCATCAAGAACATTATCCTACTAAATTGCAAGAGATGCTCCCACGAATGATAGCAGATGACTTTTTGATGAGTTGTGCTACGGAAGAAAGGCTCATCACCACTTTCCAAAGAGTAAAAAGACGTGCTAAATTTGATAATAATTTTGAAGAGGGTCACCAAGTTTTATTTGAGGAATATAGTGTCCTAAGCAAACATTTTCACGAGTTTTTTCCTGAACTGATATTCCATGTTAACGAATTTTGTGACTGTAACTAAAATAGATATGCCATTTTGAAAAATCAATTCGGAATTATTGGATACCCATTAACACATACGTTTTCGCCAGAATATTTTAATCATAAATTCGAGAAAGAAGGTATTGATGCCAATTATGATAAATATCCCTTGGCAAATATATCTGATTTTGTAAGTTTAATCAAGGGTACTGATTTTGTGGGAATGAATGTAACAATTCCATACAAAGAACTAATTATGCCTTTTTTGGATGAGATAGACGAAGCTGCACAAAATATAGGAGCGGTCAATACTATTAAATTTATTGATGGTAAAACAAAAGGATTCAATACGGATGCTTTTGGTTTTGAAATTTCGTTAATGAATTTGATTTGTTCTCCCCAAAATATAGACGCAGCACTAGTGCTCGGGGCTGGTGGCGCTGCAAAAGCCGTTTGTTTTGTTTTAGAAAAGCTGGCAATTCCCTTCAAAATCGTAAGTAGGTCAAGGGGTGACTTTAGGTATGACCAACTGGATGAGAAGATAATGGAAGATCATCATTTGATCATTAATACGACTCCACTTGGGATGTCACCAAACCAAAATAGTACACCTGAAATACCCTATAAATTACTAAATGAAAAATATTTTTTATATGACCTTGTGTATAATCCTGAAAAAACATTATTTTTGACCGAAGGATTAAAAAGAAGGAGTAAAATAAAGAATGGATACGATATGCTAATCCTCCAGGCAGATAAAGCCTGGGAAATTTGGAACCAAACGGAAACGTAAATAATATGACAGAGCCCGAACCTTATCTTACACTCGATTTTTCGGATACCGAGATCGCTTTTTCTAATAAATCAGATAAAGAACTGAAAAAAACAGCATGGTTATTTAAAATGATGAATAATCAAAATCTGGTCAAAATAGGCTCAAAATTAGGCTTGTTTGCTATTAAATTTAGAATGCCATTGACAGAATTGGTAGTCAGAAATACTATTTTTCCGCAATTTTGTGGTGGAGAAAATCTATTGGATTGCCAGAAAACCATAGATAAACTTTATGAGTGTGATACTTTGACCATATTGGATTACGGAGCAGAAGGAAAAAGTGATGAAGATGATCTTGATGCAGTCATGGAAGAAACTATGAAAGCTATTGAAATGGCGGCTTCTAATAATTCCGTTCCAATCGTAAGTACCAAAATCACAGGATTGGTTGATAATGTCATATTAGAAAAACTTCACAAAGGTGACGAGCTTAATGAAGGTGAAAAAAGGAAATACCAACATCTTGTAGAAAGGGTAGAAGAGATTTGCGAACGTGCTTCCGAGTTAGGAATAGGTGTTTTTATTGATGCTGAAGAGAGTTGGATTCAAAATCCGATAGATGAACTAGTCATGTTGATGATGGAAAAATACAATAAAGAAAAGGTTATCGTCTACAATACTTACCAATTGTATATTTCTTACAAATTTGACCATTTGAAACGCGACTATCAAAGGTGTTTAAACAAAGGTGTTCTCTTTGGCGCAAAGCTTGTACGGGGTGCTTATATGGATAAAGAAAGAGCTAGGGCTGAAGAAAATGGATATCCGTCACCAATCCAGAAAGATAAGGCTTCGACAGATGCAGACTATAATGATGCCATCAGATATTGTATAGAAAATCATACTACGATATCGTCTTGCTGTGCATCACACAATGCAGATAGTAATATGTTGCAAGCAAAACTTATACATGACAAAAGATTGGATAGAAATCATCCGCATATCAATTTTTGCCAGCTATTTGGAATGAGTGATAACATTACATTCAACCTAGCAAATGCAGGGTATAATGCTGCGAAATATGTCGTTTATGGACCAATAAAAGATGTCATCCCTTACTTGATACGGCGTTCAGAAGAGAATGCATCAGTCACAGGTGAGATGAGCAGAGAATTGACACTTGTGGATCAAGAAATGAAACGAAGAGGAATGTAATTATTTTAATTATCTATAGATTAGTTTGATAGGTAAAATTATGGTGTTTTGGTGTTTTTAAATATGAAGGTAGAAAACTCTCTATTCATTGGATACGATATGTCCCTTAAGTTTTTAATATTTTCGCTAGTATAATGAAATGCATAAAGTTATAACTCAAGTTTCAACAGTACTTCACATATTTTATCCATCATATCATCATCAATATGCAAATGAAATACAAATCTGATGGTATTGTTGCCAAAGGCAGTAGCAAGAATACCTACTGATTCTAATTTTCTAAGGAATTCTTTGTCATTGATATCGTCTTGTAACTGAAATATGAGTATATTAGTGAATACAGGTTTTATACTTTTTACATAATTTAAGTTTTGAAGTAATTGCCCTACTTTTTTTGCTTTATCATTATCTAGTTTAAGCCGTTCAACATGGTGATCTAAAGCATAGTCGCAGGCAGCAGCAAAATACCCCGCTTGCCTCATGCCACCACCCATTACTTTTCTAAACCTTCTTGCTTCTTTGATGGTTTCTTTGTCTCCTATCAGTAGGGAGCCTACCGGTGCGCCAAGACCTTTTGACATACACACAGAAATGGTATCAAAGTAGCTACCCCAGTCGTTGGTTTTTTCATTAGTTTCAACCAAAGCATTGAATATCCTAGCTCCGTCAAGGTGTAATCTTAGTCCTTTTTGTTTGCACAATTTGGCAATAGGGCTGATCTCATCCAATGTGTAGAAGCTACCACCGCCTTTATTACAAGTATTTTCGATGACTACCAGTTTTGAGATAGGTTGCCAGTCATATCCAGGTTTAATAACACTTTCTATTTGATGGGCATTTATTTTCCCATTTTGTCCTTGTATTAGATTTACAGCTACACCACTATTGAATGCATAACCTCCAGTTTCATACTGATAGACATGTGAGTCTATATCACAAATCAATTCATCTAGTGGTTTTGTGTTTACTTTGATGGCTATTTGGTTAGTCATTGTACCTGAAGGGCAAAACAATGCAGCTTCCTTACCAAACATATCAGCAACCCTTTCTTGTAGGGCATTAATTGATGGATCTTCACCAAAAACATCATCGCCAACTTCAGCTTTTATCATGTAAGAAAGCATATCGTCTGTTGGCTTCGTTACAGTATCGCTTATCAGGTTTATCATTAAAATATTGTTTCGGCAAACTTACAATATTTTTGATTACCCAAAGTGAATCTGTTTTAAATAAATAGTATGGAAATTTTTTATTTATAAGTTATAAGTGGAAAACACGTATAAATACTTATATGGTGAGAGCGTATTTCTACGTATATCTAAATGAAAAATCCCATGTAATTTTGTTGCTTAAATCTGAGAGAATTGAAGAGATGGTATATAGACATGTTTCTTTCATTTTTTTCCCGGTGATATGTTTTACCCTCTACTTTGAAAATTTGTTTGTGTTGTTTTAAAATTTGTTTTTATCGATAGCTGTATCCTAAATATTGAATGGTTTTTAGTTCTTCACCTTATTGTTGAGTAGTAAAACCGGCACTTATTCACCCGCTTGCGAAAATTTCCGATTAATTGCAAGCGGGATTTTTATAAGAGTGTACTTGTTTGAATTCTGAAATCTTGAAGTCATAAATTTGTAAACTAAGAGACATATTGTTAATTATATAAGCAAAAATCTATTGAAATTTAAAAATACTAATTAATTTTGTTTTGCCAACTCGTTGAAGCCAATAAAATTTAGTCAACCATATACACTTTGTATCCATTATTAGGGTACCATAGCGTACAAATCTAGGCTATATAAACATTAAAAATGCACAAATGAAAAAACAGTTTGTATTTACAGTTTTATGCTTTTATTTAGGCATAATTCATAATAACGTTGCCTTTGCATCAAGTCATGAAGACCAATTAAAAGGTACTGTTCAACCCACTTACTCATATTTTTTGGAATATTCAGATGTATATCATAATCCCGAAAGGATTTATCATAAGGTAGATCATAATTTGTGTGCAGAATGGGAAATTACTAAAAACCTTCAGATTAAATATGATTACGAAAGGGCAAAAGAAATAAAAGAAGATGGTGTTTTTTATTATTATGATGATGAAAACGAAATGATTCAGACCCAAAACTTTTTATCAGATGGCCAAGTCATTATTAAAACGCTATTTTGGTATCAGGGTATTAGTCATATTATTTCTTTGATTTGTTGCAAAAAGAATTTGGTGGAAAATAAAAAGGTATTAAAAACCCTACATCAAAAAATCATAAATGGTCAGCTTTGACACCAATATAAGCCTAGTTGTAATATATTTAACTTTAAAGCAAGTAATTATACTTACTTATTAACACCGTATTTCTGCTCTTTTTAATCAAATCAATGATATTTAATTTTGTTGCTAATTCCAAAAGGTACAATCAACATTTTTTTACCAATTAAATATCATTATCATGTATCGACATTCAAATCAGTTTTTTATTTTGGTGCTTTGTATATTCTTTTTCTCTTGTACTGAAAAAAAACAGCATATAGATGCACTAGGTTTTGTCTACGAAAAAATTACCCAAGCACCATTTCCAGATCCTAATATTCCTGGATTTACATTCCCTCAAGATTCCAACACGATAAATGGTTGGATCAAGGCAGGACAAAATGACGAAATTTACAAACACGGATGGGGAATCTGGGCTGGTCTTACCACGCCAACTGATCAAACATCGGGTGGAAACGTATTGCTAACTTATGAAACATGGCTTACACCCACAGAAATTATAGATAGTATTAATAATGTTGGGATTAAAAGATCTGGTAGGGCCAATCTTAATAAACCGCATCAACTTTTACATGCTATGCTAAAAGGTGCACCTGTAAGTGACACTTCAGATTCAGAATCAGTATCATATAGCCCTTCCGCAGCAAAGTATGCCTTAGACAATAAGATTTTTTTGTACACGACTTTAGCAAAATACGCAGAAGAAGGGAGAACTCAAATTCCTGACTTCCCTTCAGATGCTATCACCATAAAGCCAGTATTTAAGCTAATAGAAAAAAGTAAATTGTCATCGGATAGTATTTATGCAATGGCTTCTTGGCATGGCCCGACCAATGAAATAGAAGCATTTCCAGAGAGTGCGTGGAAGTCTTGCGTATATGTTGATATCAATAATGGTGGACGTGCAAATGGTAGCCAAGATATGACATGTTCAGCACGGAAGCCCGAAAACACTTATAATCTCAATGATTTTATACACTATACACTAAATGCCGAGGATGTTTATTTCTACAATAAAGAATTTGGTCTAGGTGCAAAAGTTGGAGATATTGCGCTTCTAGTAGCGATGCATGTGGCAACAAGAGAGACACTTAGGTGGACTTGGCAGACATTTTGGTGGGCTCCAGATGCTGACAATCCTCCTGCACCAAGTTCTAAAGCAATCGCCGATGTAAGACCAATGATGCAATTAAAAGGAGCAGCTTCTCACTATGCTATGGCGGTTGCCTATTCTATGGTTTACCCTGATCAACCATATACAGGTGGAGAAAGTGTGGGAGATCTAGTCATTGGTTTTAGTCCATATCTAGAAGCAGGTTTCGGCCCTGAAGTATTCGCTGGGAGCAATAGTTTTGTAATGAAAGATGGTAAAAACATAATGACAGATGCAGGCGTTCGGACGAATTGTATGAGTTGTCATGCCTATGCTGCTTATAATGTGTATAATCCGGCCAATGGCACTCCATATAGTGGTGATGCGTATGTGAGTTTGAGCGATAGTATATTCAATGGTAAGCTCAAGTTGGATTTTGCATGGTCAGTTCAAGGAAATATTGATACATCTGGTATGGCTGGCTTTTTAGCAAAACAAAAATAACCCCACGAACTGCTCATTGTCTTATCAAAAGGGGAGGGCATCTAAAATGATCTCCCCTTTTACGTAATCTACTCGTTTACCCAAAATAATTTTAATATTTAGTGACCGTATTTTGACATAATCATCTCCTGAAATGACTATTTTTGCGTTTCTTATTAAAATAATATTAAGACATGTTTAGAATTGTTGGTTTGTTGATGATTATTGTTTTTGGTTTATCATCTTGCGCTACATCCAAAAAAGGAATATTATATCAAAGTATTGCTCCTGAATTTGATACACTTAAGTTTCCGCAGGAAAAACATTTAAAAAATGTCAAACAATTAACTTTTGGTGGAGATAATGCAGAGGCTTATTGGAGTTTTGATAACAAAAAAATAGTTTTCCAAGCAACCAATAAGATGTGGGGAGCAGATTGCGACCAAATTTACCTTTTTGATCTCGAAAAATGGGAAAGGAAACAATCGGCACCACCATTATTAAGCACCGGAAAGGGTAGGACTACCTGCAGTTTTTTTATGCCGGGTAATCAAAGTATTGTATTTGCGTCGACCCACGAAGTTAATGCAGCTTGTCCACATGTTCCAGAAAGAAGAGCTGATGGAAAATATATTTGGCCTATATATGAATCATTTGATATTTATCATAGTGACCTTAATGGAAAAATAATCAAAAAGCTAACCGATGAGCCTGGTTACGATGCAGAAGCTACCGTTTCTCCCCAAGGTGACAAAATCGTATTTACATCCACAAGAAGCGGAGATCTAGAACTATATACCATGAATATTGATGGTTCAGATGTGCGTCAGATCACAAAAGAATTGGGTTATGATGGAGGCGCATTTTTTTCTCCCGACGGTAAAAAACTGATATTCAGATCTTCTCGTCCAAAAACTGAAGAAGACATCAAAGTTTACAAAGAGTTGTTGGCTCAAAATCAGGTAATGCCTACTGAAATGGAGCTATATATATGTAATGTTGATGGATCAGAGATGAGACGACTTACATCACTTGGTAAAGCAAATTGGGCACCATACTTCCTTCCCAAAGGCGATAAAATTATATTTTCGTCAAATTATGCAGCTCCGAGAGGCTACCAATTTAATCTCTACACCATCAATCTCGATGGCACTGGCTTAGAGCAGATCACTTTTGACAAGACGTTCGACTCTTTCCCAATGTTTTCATATGATGGCAAAAAGATTATCTTTGCGTCAAATAGAAATAATGGAGGCACAAGGGACACAAATTTATTTATTGCAGACTGGATTGATTGATTGGATTATATGATTCACTTTACACAAAAAGATATATTAGATCTAGAACGAATTCCGAGACTCAGACTAATAAATAGTATCACAGGGTATAAACCTGCAAACTTGATTGCGACCATTAATGGCAAAGGGCAAACGAATGTCGCCATAATAAGTTCAGTCGTTCATATTGGGTCTGATCCTGCTCTTTTGGGATTCTTCATGCGTCCGATGGTGACTGAACGTCATACCATGGAAAACATACTAGAGACTGGGCAGTATACGATCAATCATGTGAACTCAGAGATCATCGAACAAGCGCACTTTACATCCGCAAATTTTGAAAGACATGAATCTGAATTTGAAAAATGCCATCTTACGGCAGTTTTTAAGGATGACTTTATTGCGCCATATGTTTCCGAGTCGAATGTACAAATTGGAATGCAACTAGCTGAAAAAGTTGATATTAAGCTAAATAATACGATCTTGGTAATTGGTTATGTATCGCATTTGTACCTAGAGCCCAATACCTTTGTGATAGATAGCGGATTGGATCTTAAAAAAGCTGATACGGTGTGTATTTCTGGTTTGGATGCCTATCATAGTGTGAACAAAATAGCTTCTTTCCCTTTTGCGAGAAAAAGCAACTTACCTGATTTCGGGAATAAGTAGGTTTAAATTAGCATAGATAAGTGAAAGAAATAGCAAAATTACTAGCAATCCTAATTCTTGGTATTTTTTTAACTAGTTGTAGTAAATCAGTCTATATTTCTAAAGACTTGAGTGATTTTTTTCAATTTACTCTTTATAAAGAAAATTTTAAATACCAAGAATACACTGCATTAGGTAAATTTAGTATTTGGGGGACTTATGAAATAAAAGATTCATTGATATATTTTGAATTTAGAGACAAAAAAAGAATTCCATATAACTATCTAAGCAATAATATCAGAAAACGAGAAACAAAACGAAACAGCCAATTTCAAATATTGCATCTTGTAGATAAAGAATATGATGAACCAATTTTATTTGCTTCAGTTGTTTTGAAAGATAAGTTGGGTAAAATATTTGCTAGTTTAGAATCAGATATGGATGGGATAGCAATAATTGAAAATAACAGTAATATAGGGTATGTTGAAGTTTCTTTTTTAGGATATACAAAACAGATATTCAATTATGACACATATTTTGATTCTAATTTAGAAATAAAACTAGAACAATTGAAGCCAGGTGGAAGATTGAGTGAAGGATGTTTAATTGATTATATTGATGTTATATTGGAATATAAAGTTGATAATCCTTCTAACATTACTAAACTAGAGAGGAACGGAGTTGTTTTCAAAAAAAAAGTGGGATCACAATAAAGTAATACCGGTTCAACATATCAAAAGATAATTTGATGTCTTTTAATGCCAACTACAGACGTTTATTTGAAAATTTAACATTAGGTTTAGACAAAAAAAAAGACCGATTCTCCCTAAAGAACCGGTCCCGAGTAAACAATTTGCTTAATTAATCACTCATAAACTCAATCTCGTAGTTAATAAATCCAAAACCGTGCCAAAAAATTATTTTCTAGATTATCTTTGCTCTTAAATTTAAACATATGGATATCTTGATTTTAGTCCAAATTAGCTTTGTAGCATTTCTTCATTTTTATTTTATGTGGTTTGAAATGTTTGCTTGGACTACTGTAGGTAGAAAAACATTCAAAAATTTTCCGCCTGACTACTTCGTAAAAACAAAATCACTTGCTGCAAATCAAGGTTTATACAATGGTTTTCTAGCTTCAGGATTAGTTTGGTCTTTGTTTATTAGCGATGAGATTTGGTCAGCCAACATAGCACTATTTTTCCTTGGATGTGTAGTGGTCGCTGGTATGTATGCTGCATATTCTGTCTCCAAAAGAATTTTTTACATACAGGCATTACCTGCGCTTGTAACTATTATATTGATTTTTCTAAAGTAGGATCATCAATTACATTTTTGAACCTTTCAGCGCTTCTCCGATATTGATATCTAATGCTTTGTGCGCCAATGGGGTAGAGTAGTCGTTAAGTTCTTTCATAGCTGACTCAATGTCATCCTTCATACCAGATTTTACCTTCGATTTCAAAGTTTCATTGAGACTTGAAGTAGTTTCTATTTCTTTACTTGTCAGAATATTTTTATTTTGTACTAGAAATTTATCTGTTGCATGTGTCACATTATTTGCTTCATTAATAGATTCTAACAAGGCTCTTTTTTTGACATCTACTTCGGCATTTTTTATGGAGTCAATGAGCATCAGTGCCATTTCTTCTTCCGAAATACCATAAGTTGACTTTATTTCTACAGTTGTTTCTACATTCGATCTCAATTCTTTGGCTTTTACCGTAAGGATGCCATCAGCATCAAGTATAAAACTGACTTCTATTTTTGGAATTCCTGACGCCATAGGAGGAATGTTTTTCAGAGTAAACTCACCTAGTTTTCTATTGTGTTCTACTAAATCACGTTCGCCTTGGAAAACAGAAATTCTTAAATTTTTCTGACCATCAATAGAAGTAGTATATTGTCTTGCAGACCGTTGCGGTACTTTGGAGTTGCGTGCTATGATCGTATCCATCAATCCCCCTACAGTCTCAATACCAAGTGAAAGCGGGGTGACATCGAGTAATAATATGTCTTTTCTATTTCCAGCTAGAATATCAGCCTGAATAGCTGCACCGAGTGCTACTACTTCATCGGGATTCATACTATCATCTGGAGTCTTTCCAAAAAATGCGGCAAGCCTTTCTTTAACTGCGGGAACTCTTGTAGATCCACCTACCAAAATTACTTTATCTATCTGATTTACAGTTAATTGAGAATCTTTGACTGCTTTTTTACAACTCTCTATGGTTTTTTCTATCAATGGCTCAATGAGAGACTCAAATGTAGCTTTGTCTAGT
>JBBRJL010000014.1:0-15017 GCA_038219375.1 Chitinophagales bacterium
TAAGAAATATGGTGGCTCGGAATGGTTGGGTTTTAGTGGGACAGACTGCAATGGTGTCATCGATTTCGGGCAAGTGACCAAAATAAATGAGGTAGCCTTAAGGTTTTTTAAAGTAGAAGGACAGTGGATCTATTTACCAAGGAAAGTAGAAATCTTCACTTCAGATGATGGTGTCCTTTACAAGTCAAGATTTGTATCCAGTTCCATTGTTTCAGATACAAAAATATGTAAGTTTAATATTGCTATGAAAGGCATCGATAGTAGATATTTAAAATTTGAAATTAGTAATTATGGCAAAATACCTGAGGGCGCACAAGGAGCAGGACATCGTGCATGGTTGTTTGTGGATGAGGTAGTGGTGAGGTAGGAAAGGAAAAGTGGGAAGTCTTGGACTTAAAATAGATTGAGTAATTTTAAAAAATGACCTAGTGTCGCCGTTGATACAACTTAGATATTTATTATGATAAGAATTGATAATTTCCTACATTAAGAAGAGCAGAATATTTGTAGGAACTAAACTACTTCCTCCAAAAAAACTCAAACATTTACCCAACTGAAACTATTTAAATGAAAGCAATGTTTCTACATATAATTCTATACAGATGGAGATTAAATCAAAAAATAAACAAATTTTCCAAAGGCTTTTGGTTTGCATTACAAAAAGCTTAGGTCCTGCAATCAATATTCAACCTTATGTGGATTAGGATGAAAAAGATGAAGTTGAATTTATTAAAAACATGTATTTACATAAAAATCTTGGAGTTGATATCAATGTAAAAAACTTAGAAAAATATTATTCTATCGTAGATTCTATTAATCCCAAAATAATAAACAGGGCGATCTTGTACTGCATTCTTACAGAAGCTTTTGATAAATCAAGCATTTATCTTAAATCTAACGATCAATTAATATCACAGAATCCTGCTATAAATGATGGACGCCCTACCATAAAAGGTACGCGCATTTCAGTAGGTGTGATTTTGGAAAAAATGGCTGTTGGAGATTCATTATTTGACGTTTTGGAAGCATATCCACATCTTACAAAAGAACAAGTAGAAGCTGCACTAAAATATGGTGCAAAAATAGCTAATGAAAAAATGATATCCTTAGAAGTATAATGAAAATTGTTGCGGATGAAAATATTGATGCTAATCTTATAATTGAGTTACGTAAAAATGGCTTTGAAATATACTCAATTAGAGAACAAAATTTTGGCATTACCGATAAAGAAGTACTTCAATTATCCAATACATTAGATGCTTTGTTGATAACGGAAGATGCTGATTTTGGTAAGTTGATCAATGTACAAAGCTAACACATACAGGAATATTGTTTATTAGGTAAAATACGCTACCTAGATCAGAAAGAATCATTGTTGCTTTAAAACAAATAGTTCAAGATTTTGAGTATCTAAAAAACAAATATCATGTCTTGACACCTTTTGGCTTACGTCCACCATTGCTATAAAAGAATGCAAATCAATCCACTACAATACTCCTACCAATACATCCCACACATTCTCCCTTACTATATACTGACCCGCTGCATTGGGATGTTTTCCATCTTCTAGATTAAGAGAAGGTATAGTTGCCACATTTGCAAGTAGAAATGGAATCAATGCTGCATTATATTCTTTGGCCAATTTAGGATAGATGGATGCAAACTTCCTAGTGTAATCATTGCCCATATTGGGTGGCGCTTCCATACCTGCGAGTACCAATTTTACATCAGGATTGGACGCTTTTACTTTATCGAGTATGGCTCTAAGGTTACTTTCTGTTTCTTTGAGATCGAGTCCACGCAGCACATCATTGGCGCCAAGCTCTAGGACAAAAACATCCACTTTTTGTTTTAATACCCAATCGATACGGTTTTTGCCTCCAGAAGTAGTCTCACCGCTGAGTCCCGCATTGATAGCCGTGTAAGGCAGCTTCAGACTATCCAATCGTTGCTGAATGAGCGCTGGAAACGATTCATTTTCATCCAATCCGTAACCAGCTGTAAGGCTGTTTCCAAAAAATAGAATATACTTTGCGTCGGTTTTTTTGGTAGCTGTGTGGCTTGAATCAACATTTTGGTCTTGAATTTCTGCATTATTCCCAACTTGTTGACCGTCTTCTTGTTTAGACTTACAACTTTGGATGATAAATCCTGCCACCATTACCAATAAAATAATTTTCAAAGTAGTTTTTAGGTTGGACAAATTTATGTCTAAGATCATTTTATGGTTATATTTATAAAGCACTAACCATTATATTAATAAAAGAGTTTAATAAAAATCAATTAAAAATGTCTCCAATACTCGAAGTAGATCACCTATCTATGTCCTACAAAAGTGGCAGTAATGAGCTTACTGTTTTACACGACATCAATATCATCATTCAGGAAGGCGAAACCGTAGCCATCACAGGACCGTCAGGGTCAGGTAAGACGACACTTATGGGCCTTTGTGCGGCACTCGACAACCCTACTTCTGGAAATATAAAGCTTTTGGGTAGCCTAATCCAACCACTCTCAGAAGATCAACGAGCACAATTGAGAAACAAAAATATAGGATTTATTTTTCAAAACTTCCAATTACTCCCAAGCCTTACCGCGCTAGAAAATGTCATGTTACCACTAGAGTTGCAAGGCATAAAAGGTGCTGATCAAGATGCCAAACAGCTATTGGAAAGAGTAGGCCTAAAAGACCGAATGACACACTACCCTACCCAACTTTCGGGTGGTGAGCAACAAAGAGTCGCCCTTGCAAGAGCATTTATCAATAAACCAAAAATACTTTTTGCTGACGAACCTACGGGTAACCTTGATGGAGATACAGGAGCTACGGTGGAGTCTCTGATGTTTGACCTTAACAAAGATTTTGGTACGACATTGATCATCGTGACACACAATCCCGAACTAGCCGCCAAAACAGGTAGAACCATCCAACTAAAGTCAGGACACATCGTTTCAGATGCAAAGAACAGTCCCCAAAATACCACAAACTAATCCAATGAATAGATTCTCATTTTTGTGGAATATTGCCATCAGAGATAGTCGTAAAAATAGGTCAAAGCTGCTGCTATTTATGTCTTCCATCATACTAGGAGTAGCCGCTTTAGTAGCTATTAATTCATTTAACTACAACCTTCGGAAAGAGATAAATAAAGAAGCCGCTACCTTATTGGGTGCCGATCTCGCAGCTAGTAGTAACAGGCCTATGGACTCGACGATGATGACCATTCTCGATTCACTACCTGGCGAACGTGCTCGCGAAATGGAGATGATGTCTATGTCCTACATTCCCAAAACGGACGAAACACAATTCGTAAGACTTAAAGCGATTGAAGGCGATTTTCCTTTTTATGGGAAAATAAAAACAATACCTGCTGAAGCCGCACAAACATATAAAAAAGGTGTTTCTGCCTTGGTCGACGAAAGCCTGATGATTCAACACAATCTCCGTGAAGGCGATTCTATCAAGGTAGGTACAACGACATTTGAAATAAAAGGCAAACTTTCAGGGGCGATAGGAAGCGTAGGTGCTATGTCAACGGTGGCTCCAGTGATTTACATCAATATGTCTGAAATAGATAGTACAGGACTCATCCAACCCGGTAGTCTCATCAATTATGCGTACTATTACAAGGTGCCAGAATCCTTTGATATGGACACATGGAAGGCAGTGAGAAAACCCCAATTTCGCTCCGATAATGTAAGACTAGAAACCATCGAAGATCGAAAAGAAAATCTTAACAGAGCATTTAGTTTTCTTAACTATTTTCTCAATTTGGTAGCTATTGTAGCTTTATTGTTGGGATGTCTCGGTGTAGCTTCTAGTGTATTGATTTATGTAAAATCCAAAACAAATTCCATTGCCTTATTACGCTGTTTGGGCATGAAACCTTGGGATGCTTTTCTGGTATATTTCATTCAGATCACATTTCTGGGTACCATAGGTGTTGTGATTGGCATCATTGCTGGAGTAATCATACAAAGTGCACTGCCAGTCTTGATGAAAGATTTCCTTCCCGTAAGTGTGGAAATGGCTGTTTCACCTAGGGCGATTTTTGAAGGATTGATCGTAGGCCTTTCGGTGACTACATTGTTTTCGCTGATTCCATTGGTGTCCATTCGCAATATCAGTCCTTTGAGAACGTTAAGAGTAGCTGTCGACGAGGAATCTGACAAAAGAGATTGGCTAAAAATAGGACTTTACGGCGCAATTGTTGTAGTGCTGACGATATATCTATGGGTACTTACATCTTCAATTTTGGCAGCGATTGGATTTGTGGCCGGTATTGTTGTTTCCTATCTTTTATTAAGTGGCTTTGCATATTTGGTCGTTAAATTATTAAAAAACAGCATTCCATCAGGTGCAGATTTTGTAGTAAAACAAGGCCTTTCCAACCTATTTAGACCTGACAATCAGACACAAACCATCATGGTGACGCTGGGTATGGGCACGGCAGTCCTGACCACTTTACTTATCCTCCAGAGTATATTGCTCAATAATGTCGCCCTGATGGATAGCGGCAAACAACCTAATATGATCCTTTACGGCATTGAGACCAATCAAATGTCTGAATTAAAAACTTTGACAGAAAGTTTTCAACTACCTATCTTACAGCAAGTACCTGTGGTGACTATGAAAATAGATGGTTGGCAAGGAAAATCGAAGGCACAATGGTTAGCCGACAGTACCATGACCGCTGAAAAATGGGCAGTCAATCGCGAAGCTAGAGTGACCTATAGAGATACGATTTCTGAAGACGAAACGCTAGTAGAAGGCAGCCTAAAACCTTACAAAAATCCAAATGATACCATCTTTGTTTCCCTCGGGACGACGTTTGCAGAAGCACTAAATGTACAATTGGGCGATGAGATCGTATTTAATGTACAAGGAACTAGAGTAGTGACTTATGTAGGTAGTCTTCGTGAGATAGAATTTAGAAATCTGTCCACTAGGTTTTTTATTGTTTTCCCAGGTGGTGTATTAGAGCAAGCGCCCCAATTTCAGGTATTAGTCACCAAAACACCAGACAATGTCACCATGGCCAATTATCGTGGCGCCGTAGTAAAAGCATTTCCCAATGTATCAGTCATCGATCTTACATCCATCCTACAATCCGTCAATGACATACTCAAAAAAGTATCTTTCATCATACAGTTCATGGCGATATTCAGTTTATTGACAGGATTGATCGTACTGATAAGTTCATTGACATTGAGCAAATATCAGCGACTCAAAGAAAGTATTTTACTAAGGACAATAGGTGCATCTAGGGCACAAATTTTCAAAATTAATGCTACAGAATATACCTTTCTTGGCGTACTTTCTGCATTGACGGGATTAGGCATAGCTTTAATTTCGAGCTTTATATTGACCAAAGTCCAACTAAAACTCGACTTCGACATCTCTTGGTGGATCGTAGGTTCCATAGGTTTGGGATTGATACTGATCACCATCGTCATTGGCATGTTCAATAGTCGAGATGTGGTAAGTAATCCACCTTTGGAAGTATTGAGGAAGGAGAATGGGTAGAAATGAAAGAAATAATCAGCGTTGTGCTTTGTCGAGCGTTGATTGAGAAATAGAAACTACATTATAGTAAAAATAAAATTTATATTTGTGGTTTAAATATAAAAATGGTAACAATACTCATTTGCCTTACAGCTTTTCTGGCCTCTATTCTGACTTTTTTTTCAGGTTTTGGTTTAGGTACATTGTTAGCGCCAGTGTTGATGTTCTATTTTCCAGTGGAAGTTGCTATTGCGCTTACTGGAATCGTACATTTCTTTAATAATGTCTTCAAACTTTACCTGACCGGAAGATTTGCAAATAGAGATGTAGTAATAAGATTTGGAATTCCGGCAGTGATTGCTGCGTTTGTTGGTGCGTTCCTATTGCTACAATTTTCAGAGATGGCTGCGATTTACGAATACACCTTACTTGGTAAAAACTTTAGTATCTACCCAACCAAACTCATTATTGCCATACTATTAATGTTTTTTGCAGTGGTGGATTTGATTCCTTGGTTTGCGGATTTAGCATTTTCAAAAAACAAATTGCCTCTAGGCGGACTTTTGAGTGGTTTTTTTGGTGGACTGACTGGAGCGCAAGGAGCTTTACGAAGTGCTTTTCTTATCAGGGCAGGACTTAGTAAAGAAGCGTTTATTGGTACTACTGTCGTGGTTTCTACCATGGTAGATATCACCAGATTGGGTGTTTATGCCACAGGAATTGGTCAGCATATACAAGCTAGTAACATCCCTTTAATTATACTTACTACCCTATCTGCCATTGTGGGAGCTTTTATTGGTAACAAATTGCTCAAAAAGGTAACGCTCAAATTTATCCAGCAATTAGTTGCCCTACTACTAATGTTAATAGCATTGGGATTAGGTCTCGGATGGCTATGAAAAATTAAAACATCAGAAAAAAAAATTACATTCCCCTTTTATCGTACTTTTACTTTTACCAAGCAAATCTAAATTATTGGTCATACTAATATATAAACTTCTGGTGCTGTATTCCATATTTTTATACTACTATTTCAAATTCAATTCCTTCTTTACTATCTAAATGAGATATCAAGCAATTCAAAGTCAATTGTTGTTATGACAATAATCATATATTTCTACATTAAAAAACATTATCTTCGATTTTTAATTATAATTATTGTAAATTTACTTTCACAATATGTTTTCTAAATGGGCATAATAAAAATCTTCCTTGCTTCTTTAAGCGCTTTCTTTATTGAAACGGGTGAGTTAATCTATTTTGCAGGAAGGTTTTTCAAAGAAGTTTTTAAACGACCATTTGAGTTTAAAGAATTATTGAAACAATGCTACAATATGGGTAATCGATCAATATTATTGGTAGGCGTGACTGGTTTTATTATCGGTCTTGTATTTACATTACAATCCCGCCCAAAGATGATAGAACTCGGTGCGGTAGCGTGGTTGCCGTCGATGGTAAGTATTTCTATTATTCGGGAGATCGGCCCTATTATTACTGCACTGATTTGTGCTGGTAGAATAGGCTCAGGTATTGGTGCAGAACTAGGTGCTATGAAAGTGACGGAACAGATAGCCGCAATGGAAGTGTCGGGCACCAATCCTTTTAAGTTTTTGGTAGTGACTAGAATCCTTGCCACTACCTTAATGATACCACTACTTGTCATCATGAGTGATGCCGTAGCGCTTTTTGGGTCTTTTTTAATAGAAAATATCAAGGGTGATGTTTCGTTCACTTTATACTTTGATGAAGTTTTTAGGGCATTGAAATATTCTGATTTGATGCCATCTACCATAAAAACATTTTTCTTTGGTTTTGCCATTGGCTTAGTAGGATGCTACAAAGGTTATTATTGTAAACATGGTACCACGGGCGTTGGATTAGCTGCCAATGCTGCGGTGGTAGAAGCTTCCATGGTGGTATTTATAATAGATTTTGCAGCTGTATTAATTACCGATATATTTTATTCAATATGACAGATATTACACAAGATAATAATAAAATCATTGTTATAAAAGACCTAGTGAAGTCTTATGGTGATCATCGTGTCCTAAATGGATTCAACATGGAACTTTATGAAGGCGAAACACTTGTTATCATGGGCAAATCAGGCTCTGGTAAATCTGTAATGATCAAATGTCTGATTGGTTTAGAATCTCACGATTCTGGTACGATCACGATTATGAACAAAGACTTGGATAAAATGGATGCTGATACACTCAATGAAATAAGAACAGAAGTTGGTTTTTTGTTTCAAGGTAGTGCATTGTATGATTCTATGTCAGTGAGAGAAAATCTAGAATTTCC
The DNA here is from genome assembly GCA_038219375.1 of Chitinophagales bacterium. Lineage (GTDB taxonomy): Bacteria > Bacteroidota > Bacteroidia > Chitinophagales > Saprospiraceae > OLB9. The sequence goes on from JBBRJL010000014.1 coordinate 7,811, forward strand.
ACTCAGAAGACATATTGGCAAATTTGGAGAAATTGAAGACGCTACGCCACTAGTTATGGAAGCATTAGACAGTGTAGGGTTGCCAGAAACAATTGAGCTAATGCCCGAAGAGCTTTCAGGTGGCATGAAACGTCGAATAGCTTTAGCTAGAACATTGATACTCAAGCCCAAAATCATACTATATGATGAACCCACCACAGGCCTTGATCCTATTACATCCAAAGAAATAGTATTACTGATGAAGTCAATTCAACAAAAATATAAAACATCTTCAATTGTCATTACGCATGATGTAGACTGCGCAAGATTTATAGCAGATCGTATGATACTATTGGTAGATGGTATTAATTATATAGAAGGGACCTATTCTGAACTTTCATCTTCGAATGATCCTAAAGTTAAAGCATTTTTTAAATCATAAATATGGAAAAGTCATTATCTCAAAAACTAAAATTAGGAATATTTATGGTAATTGGTACCACACTCTTTGTCGCAGGTGTATATTTCATAGGAAAGAAGCAAAATATATTCGGTAGCAATTACCATATCTATGCTGTCTTTAACCATATAAATGGCCTGAAGGAAGGAAACAATGTTAGATATTCGGGAATAAATGTAGGCACAGTCAAGGAAATTGTAATGGTCGGTGATACCGTCATTGTGGTTAAAATTACTTTAGAAAAAGAAATAACTAAACATATAAAATCAGATGCGCAATGTGCTATCACATCCGACGGTTTGGTAGGTAGTATGATCATCAATATCTTGCCTGGGTATTTATCAAAAACCAATATAAATCATGGAGATACGATCCACTCAAACTCCAAAATCAGAACTGACGAAATGCTTCAAACATTAAGTGTTACTAACGAAAATGCAGCATTATTAACAGGTGAATTGCTCGCAATAGCGAAAGAAATCAGAGCAGGCAAAGGATTATTAGGTATTATGCTCAAGGATACGATATTGACACAAGACTTAAAAGAAATTATTATTCATCTGAAAAATACTAGTAGAGCTTCCACCGTTACCATAACCCAACTAAACAACTTACTCTCTTCATTGGATCGTAAAGACAACATAGTAGGCATATTGAAGGATACCTCCACGGCATCCAAAGTCAAAAACATCATAGCTAATGTGGAAAAATCTTCTGAAGACTTAGATATTGTCATAAAACATTTAGATCATACTATTCTAAATGCCAATCAAACTATCACAAATGTGAAAGATGGAAAAGGCATATTCAATTATCTTTCTAACGATTCTGGCTTGGTCAAAAAAATTGATCGTACTATAGTTCATTTGGATTCCACCGTCATTCAAATCGATAATGCAGGCATCAAACTCAATGAAAATCTGGAAGCTCTTAAAAACACATGGCTACTTCGAGGCTATTTCAAAAAATTGGAAAGAGAAAAAAATGAAAAAGAGTAAGTTTTTTTTGTAGAGTCCATTACCTTCGTCCCTACAATCAATTAATTATCAATTTATGTTTTCTGAATATTTATCGCTTGGCCTTGACCACATACTAGATACAAATGGGTATGACCACATTTTGTTTATTGCTACGCTATGTGCTTTTTATATGCCTACTCAGTGGAAAAAAATATTAATTCTTGTTACAGCTTTTACCATCGGGCATAGCCTTACCCTAGCACTTTCTGCTTTGGATATAGTCAATATCAATCCTTCTTTGATTGAAACATTAATACCCATTACCATCATTCTTACTGGACTATTTAATTTATATGCATTCCGAAAATCTGAAACAGAACAGAATAATGTCTATTTGAATTATGCCATTGCCCTTGGTTTTGGATTGATCCATGGCTTAGGTTTTTCTAATTATTTCAAAGCGATACTAGGCAAAGAAGAAAGTATCATACAGCCACTTTTTGCATTTAATTTAGGAGTTGAAGTGGGTCAGGTCGTTATTGTGGCTGTGGTCATGACTTTAGCTTACATTTTGATCCACTTATTAAAGGTCGATAAAAAGTATTGGACGATACCTATGTCCGTCTTGGGTATAGTCGTTGCGACTTATTTATTATTAAGATAAGTAACTCATAATACAAAACTAATTTCTCTGAACCCAAAAGGGCGAATTAACCCATCCTCCATTTTTACTTCTAGTCGACCCTGATCGTCAATTCCCTCGATCATGCCAGTAAATATTTGATGTTCACTATCGCGGTATACAGCCCACTCACCTTTCATGTATAAAGATGATAAATATGCCTCCATCAATGTTGCTTGATGTCCGTTTTTTAATTTAAGGTAATAAAATTCCAATCTTGATGACAAAAATGCTACGATATGATTAATATCAAATACTTTGTCAGTCTGAAGAGAGAATGAAGTAGGATTAGGAATATCAATGGGAAAAATAGTTTGGTTGACATTGAGACCGATTCCGATTACCGTAGCTTTGATGAACGATTCTCTAAGGGTATTTTGCACCAAAATTCCTGCTATTTTGCGATCATCCACGTAGATATCATTTGGCCATTTAATATGGACATTCTCTATAAATGATGCAACAACATCTCTTACAGCAAGTCCACTGATGATATTAAGATAAAACTGATCTCGTACTTGGAGCAAAGTAGGATAAAAAATATAAGAAATTAAAATGTTTTTTGATGCTTCTGAATGCCAAAACCTGCCAATTTGTCCTTTCCCACCTGTCTGATAGTCAGAAATCACACAAGTTCCTTCACTTGGATTGGTTTTTGCTACTAAATCCATAGCAAAAGTGTTGGTAGATTCAGTTTCTGGAATATGTATTATTTTTTTTCCAGTAAACAAGGCTTCCGGTACATTCATAAATATGTTTTTATATCTTTGTGGTGTAATAATAATCAAAAATTTAATATTGGCAAAAAAATCCATTGCAGTTGTTGCAAATCCGAAAGAAGAATCGATGAATCACCTTATCATTGATGCAATCCAAGACATAAAAGGTAAAAACATTGTTAAATTAGACCTCAGGGCTTTGGACGATGCTCCTGCTGACTTTTTTATCATTTGCGAAGGAGACTCATCTACACAAGTCAAAGCTATTTCTGACAATATAGGTAGAAAGTTGAAAGAAAAGTTAGGTATGCGCCCCAATCACACTGAAGGTATGGAGGGAGCAAAATGGATATTAGTAGATTATTTTGATACTGTAGTCCATGTTTTCTATCCAGAAACACGTCAATTTTATGAAATTGAAGAACTATGGGGTGATGCTGCTATCACACAGTATGAAAATATGTGATCGCTTCGGAACTACTTTGATAATCTGCTGTTTAATTAAAATTAAAAAGTAAACAACCTAATGGACAATAATCAGGAAAATAATACACCGGATAATAAACCAAGCCCAAATAAGTTTAACGTAAATTCATATTGGATTTATGGAATTCTTATTTTAGGAATCCTTGCAGCAAATTTTTATGTATCTTATAATTCTCAGGTAGAATTGATAGATTATAATACTTTTGAAGCAAAAGCAAGGGCTGGTGAAATCGAAAAGATAGATATCATTAACAAGGAAATTGTCAATATCTATATTAACAAGACAGCCATTGATGCCAAATATCCCAAACTTAAGGATAGCCAAATGTATGGACACACGCCACATTTCACTTTGAGAATAGGTGACCTTGGTAATTTTGAGAAAAATCTCCAAACGCTAAGAACAGAAGGCCATACCATCAAATACACGCTGAAACAAGAGACAAATTATCTTGGGCAGGCCATTAGTTGGTTGTTCCCATTTATCCTCTTGATTGGTATTTGGCTATTTATCATGAAGCGAGTGAGTGGTGGTGCGGGTGGCGCAGGGGGCCAGATATTTAATATCGGAAAGTCTAAAGCAACACTTTTTGACCAAAATGCCAAGGTAAATGTTACTTTTGCTGATGTAGCTGGTCTGAATGAAGCAAAAGTCGAGGTAATGGAGGTAGTTGACTTCCTGAAAAACCCAAAAAAATATACATCTTTAGGAGGTAAAATACCTAAAGGAGTCCTACTCGTAGGTCCTCCGGGTACAGGTAAAACATTATTGGCCAAAGCTGTAGCTGGTGAAGCAGGCGTCCCTTTTTTCTCCATCTCAGGGTCAGATTTCGTAGAGATGTTTGTCGGTGTAGGTGCTTCAAGGGTAAGAGATCTATTCAAACAAGCAAGAGAAAAAGCGCCGTGTATCGTCTTCATAGATGAGATCGATGCTATAGGTAGAGCAAGAGGACGTAATGCCATACAAGGTGGTAATGACGAAAGAGAAAATACGCTCAACCAACTATTGGTAGAAATGGATGGATTTAGTACCGATAAAGGCGTCATCATGATGGCAGCAACCAACAGGCCTGACATTCTTGATTCAGCATTGCTCAGACCAGGAAGATTTGACAGACAAATAGGTATAGATCCGCCTGACATCATCGGAAGAGAAGAAATATTCAAAGTGCACCTTAGGTCAATAAAAGTATCTAGCGAAGTAAACCCAATGGTTCTGTCAGAAATGACACCAGGATTTGCAGGTGCCGATATTGCCAATATATGTAATGAAGCAGCCTTGATCGCAGCAAGAAGAAACAAAACAGAAGTGGATCTCGATGATTTCAATTATGCTTTGGACAGATTAATAGGTGGTCTCGAAAAGAAAAATAAACTCATTTCACCAAAGGAAAAAGAGATCATAGCTTATCATGAAGCAGGTCACGCCATCTGTGGTTGGTTTCTTGAGCATGCAAGTCCATTAGTCAAAGTCACCATAGTACCTCGTGGCATGGGAACTCTCGGGTACGCACAATACCTACCAAAAGAAGAGTATATCATTCGTACAGAACAACTGTTGGATAGAATGTGTATGACATTGGGTGGAAGAGCAGCAGAAAAAATAGTCTTCGACAAGATCTCTACAGGTGCACAAAATGACCTTGATCAAGTGACAAAGATGGCATATGGAATGGTAACTGTCTACGGAATGAATAAAAATGTAGGTAATGTCTCGTTTTATGCCATGTCGCAGGACCAGTTTAGCAAACCGTATTCTAATGAAACAGCACGTCTTATAGATGATGAAGTAAGAATTTTGATTGAAGCCCAATATCAAAGAGCTCAGGATCTACTTACGGAAAAAAGACACGAACTCAATCAATTGGCGGCAACTCTTCTAGAAAAAGAAGTATTGCTGAAATCTGATGTAGAAAGACTCATAGGTCCAAGACCTGTCCCTGTAGACGAATTAGCCATAATAAATAGAGAAGTGAGTATGTAAAATATTTTTGAAATACATCAATATAAAAAGGGCAAGAGTGGATTCACTTTTGCCCTTTTTTATTGACAAAATCTGCATTTAAAAAACTCATTATACCAATTATATTAATAAAACAGTTCAAAAAGAAGGAACAAATTTCTTATTCAGTCAATGTAAAAGATGGCGTTGATTGATTTGTTTTGTACGTACTATTAGTAATAGCACTTGTACCACTAGAACGCTACAAAAAAAAATGCCACAGATCGCTCCATGACATTTCAAAACGTATAACAAACTTTAACAAAGAAAAAGTCACTTATGAAACCTACTTTAAAACAGTATCTTCAGGCATATGATAACTTTGTATAAAAAGAACCTAATATTATCAATTCATGATTTGGCAGCACCAATAGTTTTACCTACCTTTGCATTTCCAAATTTAGGGAGCAATTTATTGTCACCCGAATTTCCCTCAAAAACTCCAATATTTTTGAGGGTTTTTTATTTATTATCCACTGAAATTTAGCAATAATTGAGTCCACTCCGACAACACCAATTGTTTGATAATCAGCTGTTTTTCACCCTTTATCGATAACCCTGCCGACCCCGACGACCCCCGGCCCCTGAAGGGGTGAGCTCCCTGAAGGGGTGAACACCTGAAGGGAAACACCCCTACCCCCTAAAGGGGAATATATTGATTATCAGTACAGTACAAATATTTATCTTTTAACCTTTGTATTAAATTCACTTTTCGGAGTAGACTCAATAATTAAAATATTAAACTTATCGGTTTGACTTTCAAGTAATTATCTTATGGTCAAAAAAAATACTTACTTCCACAAACGCTGATTGATTTTGATTCATCATCGGCATCGTATAATGTCAATTAGAATTTTCTATTTTGCAATCAGGCGTATTAAAAGTATAATTTATGTAGTCTACTATTTTATTTTTTTCTTTGAGTACTTCGTAAAGATCAATATACCATCTAGACCTACTTTTATATATTTTTTAATCATCCACTTTTTGAGAATGGCAGCTACTATAATTTCATTTGTATTATATTTTAAAGCATCTCGTTTTATCAATTCATCTTGAGTCAATCTTTCATTTCTGAATCTAGAATTTAAATGCAAGTGCCAATTACCTGGTAATGTATTATAAAAATTACCTAAAAAAGGCTTATGTTTTTGTATTGTCCCATAAAAACCAGCACCAAAGAATAAAAAACGAATATTTAAAGTAACCTCCATCAAAGTTCTCACGCTTTTTTCGGTGGTATTTCTATATTTTTGGATATATTGGTGTATGTGAAAAAAATGCATCGGAAACGGCTGTTGATCTAAATATTCATATATTAAATCTGTTATCATACCTGACTTAATATTATCGGTATTGTCCCATTTTAGAAGGCCATAAGCACTAGTACCCGTCAGGATAAAAATTGATTTTGCCCTTGTGACCGCTCCTCTTATTTTATCAATAGAAATACCAGCAGCTTTAGATATCTCATTCAAGTGCATTGGTCTGCCCTGTTCAGATAAAATATCTTCTATTAATTGACTACGCTTAAAAAAAGTATTTTTCACCAATTCTATCTTACCGCTTTCATCAACTTTTATGTTAAAATGTACTATTAGCATGTTTAGAACCTCTTGCGAAATGAGATCAAGATTGAATGTTGTTTTCGGAGTAAGCAGAAATTTTAAAAAAAATTCATAAAAATCGATAGTGTATGATCTTTCAATGCGTTTTGTGAGCGCTTGAAATTGTTCATATAATGAAACTAAATCCACCGTATCCAAACATGGTTTTGAAAAATAAGAAAAATCAAGATTTTGTATTTCACCCTTCTGTTTGTCACTTATCGCAAATCCTATTAGACTTGAATGTAGTCTTAGTTTATCAACATGATAAAAATGCTTAATTGGCTTGTACATGTGCCGATCCCATTCGTCA
>JBBRJL010000015.1:0-14628 GCA_038219375.1 Chitinophagales bacterium
AAATTTTATGCTTCTGCGGTAATCGCTAATGGCAATAATTCAAGCAGTTTAGATAAGGTAGTATTTACCAATCAAATCATCCCAATCCAATCTACAGGATCGCCTCTTTCAGTAAGTATTACAAACGTGGAAGGAGTGTCATGTAATGGTCTATCTGATGGTAATGCCACAGCAGTTCCATCTGGTGGCTCAACGCCTTATATTTTTGCATGGTCAAATGGTGTGACATCAGCTATCAACGCTACCCTTCCTGCAGGATTAGCTACCATCACCGTAACAGACAATACGGGCACAACAGCAACTGCATCCACTAATATATCGACACCATCGGCAATAACAACATTTGCTTCAGGCTCAGTAGTCTGCCAATCTGCAAGTAATGGCTCCGTCTCTGTCATAGCATCTGGTGGGGCAGGATCTTATACTTACCTATGGTCGAATGGCAATACCAATAGTAGTCAAAGCAACCTGTTTGCAGGCACATATGGTGTGACGGTCACTGATGGTAGTGGTTGTGCAAAAACAGATTTTGCCGTAGTATCGGCATCTCCTGCCATAACATTTACACAAACCCAAACCAATGTAAGTTGTTTTGGAGGAAATAATGGTGCAGCTAGTGTCAATGTAACGGGTGGGACATTTCCCATTTCATATGCTTGGTCAAATGGAGGTAATGGACCATCAAAAACAAATCTAGTAGTAGGAATGTATCAAGTTACCATAACGGATGGTGCATTATGTACTCAGGTAGCCAATTTTAACATAAGTCAGCCATCTTTACTAGCAGCTACCTTTACAAATGTGGAAGATCCATCTTGTTTTGGTGGTAATGACGGTACCGCTACCCTCTTAATTTCTGGTGGTACACCGAATTATAGCTTTTTATGGTCTAATGGTGCAACAGGAAATGGTGCCACAAATACACAAAGTAACTTAAGTGCAGGAGAATATCAAGTAACGGTCACAGATCTTTTTGACTGCCAAAAAATTGTTTTTGTCACTATTTCCGAACCACAAGGCATCGATATAGTTATCAATTCCATAAATAATGTATCGTGTAATGGATTGTCAGATGGTAATATTTCTGTCACTGCAAATGGTGCGGTAGGAAGTGTCACCTACTTATGGACGACAGGAAGTACTTCCAACAATATCAGTGGATTATCTCCAGCAGTTTATGGTTTGACGGTCACAGATATTGCCAATGGATGCCAACAAACACAATCCTTTACGATAACACAACCTTCTATTTTATCTTTATCTATTGCTACCACAAATGTGAGCTGTTCAGGCGGACAAAACGGCAGTGCTACGATTACTGCGACAGGTGGAAATGGTGGTTATAGCTATTTCACGTCTGGAATTCCCGGTAATGGACCGATCATAAATAATCTTGCTGCGGGAACTTATAATTTAACAGTTACAGATTCGGAAGCTTGCAGCAGTACGGCTACTTTTGTTATTAACGAACCTGATCCCATCTTAATAAGTGAAACTGAAAATATTCCAGCTACTTGTTTGGGCGCTGAAAATGGAAGTATCACCGTAGCCGCATCAATTGGTCTAGCACCTTATCAATATGAATGGTCTAATGATGCTGTAGGTGCTCAAAATGATGGCATTCCTGCTGGCAACTACACCGTCACCGTGACAGATGCAAATAATTGCACAAATTCGGCAACGTTCACCATAGAGACTAGTACTTCCTTTACATTAAATATAGACAGTGTTCGTAACATTCTTTGTTATAATGATACGACAGGATATGCTTCTGTAGCTCCGAATCCTAGTTTTACTTATTTGTGGTCAAATGGAAATACGACATCTCAAATAAACAATGTCCAGGCTGGCACCTACATCTTAATAGCAACTGATGATGCTGGATGCGAAAGTCAACCACTTTCCATTGAAATCACGCAAGCACCGTTGATTGCAGCAAATGTTATTACAGAAGATACGTTACTCTGTGCAAGTGATCTTTTTGGTCAACTTTCATTGACCCTTGAAGGTGGTACAGGAGATCTAATATATTCTTGGTCAAATAATGACACCACCTTAGTACTTGATAGTCTTACACTAGGTATTTATACGATATCGATTTTAGATTCAGTAGGTTGTGATATCTCTTACACGTACACAGTGGCTAATGTGCCAGCGATTGAAACAGATTCCGTCAACATTCAGGATGTAAGTTGTTTTGGACAGAATGATGGTTCTATTATCATGTATCCTAGTGGTGGTTTTGGTACACTTAGTATCGATTGGTCAAATGGGTCTACTTCAGATACATTGACCTCATTAGATGGTGGTGATTATATCGTAACGGTGACAGATGAAAACAATTGTTTTACAGTAGATACTTTCATTGTCATCGAACCGTTGGCATTGACAGTAATAGCAAATATCACTGACGAGACCATATCTGGCGCAAAAGATGGATCAATAATGTTGGATGTTACAGGAGGAACAGAACCCTATACTATTTTCTGGAATAACGGAGATACGACACTTACGATAGATAGCCTGATGCCTGGTCTGTATAGTTATGTATTGCTTGACGCTAATGACTGCTCTACATCAGGATGGGCAGTCGTAGGTGGTGGAAGCTGTGCTATTTCTGCAAGTTTCCAGACTGTTCCTGCAAGTTGTGGTACTAGTTTTGATGGAGCTATCATCCTAGATGTAGTAGGGAATGTAGGAGAATATAGCTTGGAGTTATATTTCCAAAATGTGGAAGTTACCTACACATTAGATTCACTTTATCCAGGTAATTATACTATTGTCATCTCTGACAGTTTGGGATGTATTGTACTATTAGAGAATATTTCAGTGACTTCTATCAATCCGGCCATTGTAATAGATACCTTAATCAAACAAAATCCAACGTCCAACTCCAATGCCGATGGTGCTTTAACGGTACAAATTTCAGGTGGTACACCGCCATATTTGTACGAATGGACAAAGGATCTTGTCGTCATAGGTACGGATACCATGGTATCAAATTTGAGATTAGGATTGTACGGCCTTCTTGTGACGGATGCAGTAGGGTGTACCCTGAGAGTTAATAATATCATCCTACAAGTGATCAATAAAACAGACGACGATATCAATTCATACCTAAAGATTTACCCTAATCCGATTACAGATATTCTGCAAATAGAAAAGATATCAAATGACAAGATTAGTGCGGTAGAGCTATATGACTTTCCTGGTAAATTGATATACAAAAATACATCTGTGAACCAACAAACCTTATCGTTGGATATCAAAGAGATAGGAATTCAAAATCAGGGTATGTATCTTATCAAAATCAGTTCAGGAGTAAAATCTTGGTACAAAAAGGTCATTGTTTCTTTATACTAAAAATAGATAGAGTACCAATTAGACAAATTTAAAAAAAGCCTTGCAAACTTATTTGCAAGGCTTTTTTTATAAATACAATTCGTATCATGTTACCTATTCGTTGTTTTTTTCTTTGGTTTACTTGACTTTTTTGAAATATTGTTATAATCGATACACAAATTGAGAAAATATTCAAAGTCATTTTTATCTTTAAACCCTTCTGGATTTATATAACAATACCCTTTATATTCTTTGCCTTTCATCAACATTGTTTCATAGCCAATTTTTTCAGCAAGTTCTCCTTGCAGTTTTGGGTCAAAACGTAGCATTAAATTTTCGCCACTTACACAAATACAAGTTTTACCGCTTACCATAAAATTTAGCACATTGAACATTTCCTTTTCTTCAATTTCTATATTCGATACTCCAGCAAGATATTCTCTAACTCTATTTACAAGATTTGTGTCGTAAGTCATAATTCGATATAATTATGGATTATTAGAAGCAGTGAGTCAAAATATAATGCAGACAACAGTGATAGAAAATCCTATAACTGTTGTCTGACTTTACATCAAATTATTTTCTCGAATGAAGCCCAATGGTATTCCCTTCGCTGTCAATAAATATGGAAACATAGCCAAATTCACCAATATGCATTTTAGGTTTTACAATTTTACCACCTGCTTTTTCAATTCTTTTTTCTTCCGATACACAGTCTTCCGATTCAAAATACACAACAGTATTGCTACTATTAGGTATCATATCTGTTTTTTCTACTAGAGCTCCTGAAATATTTAGACTTTCTTGGTTAAAGGGGAAAAGTGATTTTTTGCCCCATTCAATTGGTAAATCAAAAAGTTGAATGTTAAATACGGTTTCATAGAATTTTTTTGCTCGCTCTAAATTTGATACGCTAATATCAAACCAACCAACTGAATTTGAATGTTTCATTTCGTTAATGATTAAATACTTTTTGCAATATTGCGCTGCAAAATTACAAGGACTCTAAACGGAAAAATTGTAAAAATGGGACAAGGTCAATCTTAATGGTCAAAAATTAATAACATTTTTAAATTGTCTCCGAAAAATTCTTTCCGTGTCAGACCAGTAAACTCCTTGAAATCTTTTATGAAATGTGCTTGGTCAAAATAATCATTATCGTATGCTAAAGCGGTTAGGCTGGTAACTTCATTCGTTAATAAAGATTTTAATGTAGCTTGTATTCTGATGGTTTTCGAAAGTTGTTTAAGACTCAAACCTATTATTTCCGAAAATTTCCGTGTTAGTTGTCTGCGATTAATGTTGTTTTGTTTTGAAAGTTCATTTACAGAAAATTGTCCATTGGCATTCAAAATTGTTTCAACTGTTAATTTTACGATTTTGTCAGTATTTTTTTTGTCAGCCAATTGATTGCATAAAAATGTTTCGATTAATACTATTCTTTCGGGAGTGGCATTGGCATTTAGCATCTCTTCTGCAATTTCTCCACCATCTTTTCCAAATAATATATCCAATGATATAGCCTTATTTTCCATTTCCTTAATTGGAAATGATGCAAAAGGCAAAAATCCGTTAGGATGAAATCGAACAACAAAAGTACCTGTAATAACAAGTGGTTCTACTATATAAGGTTGTGTCAATTGTACTATTAAAAAGCATTTTGGTAATATTATACTTTCCCCATTTTTAGGGTGATGTTTGTAAGGGTCTCCAAAATGAAAGATCAATTTCATGGTGCCATCAGGAACAATGGTATTTCTCAATGGTGTATTTCCCTTTTCGCTCTCCAATGTCCAATAACACTGGATGAATTCCTTCAACTCGCTGTGTGGTTCAAAAACTTTTGGGTTCATTAGTCTATCATTTTTTTTTGCAAGGTTTCGCTTTATAATTAACAATAATCGAGCTATAAGGGAGAATCACTCCCCAACCTTCTCACGAAAGCGCAGACCGAATGCACTGGACAAGCAGTTAGACGCTAACATCATCCTACTCTCCATGTTTTTTGTCAACCGCACAAAGATATATATTCTCTTCGGATGTATCAATTCCTAAAGCCTAAAAAAAGAGCTGGTTTACTAGTATTTTGTCTTGGGCTATTTGAATTACTACTAATCAAGGTAAAGATATCCTACATATTGTTGAATAATAATAAATGAAAAAGATGAAGTTTATTGGACTATTTTATAAATACAATTGGTATAATACCAAAAAAAAAAGGTCCAGGCGGGGAGCCATGGACCTGTAAATTAATAAACCAATCTCACAAAGTTTATAAATAAAGACGAAAATCCAAATACTATTGGCCGGAAACTTGTCCGACTAAAATCAGCTATTCTGAAGCTGATTTTTCTCTTTTGGATTCTATTAATATCAGGTTGAAAAGAAAAAGGTCTTTATTAAAAACAATGTGCAAAATGACATTCTTTTAAGCGGAGATGACAAGCATTTTGCGACCCATCATCTCCGATATTTATTTATTTAATCCACGTTATCGTACAAAAATGAATTGTTTGACACAAAAATATTGTTATCATCATCCATATTAACAGTGTAAGAAGAGTTCTGCTTGCCATTAGTCTTATTGGTGTCATCAAGCAATACATTCCTTCTAGCATAAGCCGGAACAGCTTCCATGTCTGAGATTATTTTTGGATTATCCAGTGGCTTGCTATTTGTCTTTCGCAAGTATTCTCTACGCGCTGCATCTGCTTCACTTTTTTTCTTAAGTTCTTCAGAAAGTCTTCCATTACGCTCTACATATGGTTCACTTGTTTTGACACCGAGCATGTTGATAGTCTTTTTGACATCATCATTATCAAAATCAATCACATTGTCCGCAGCTATATCTTCGAAATCAAAAATATTAAAATCGTCATCACTTGGCACTTGATGTACTCGTTCATTTTCCAATGATATTTTGACTTGTTCTGTCACCTTTTCAGCTTTTTTGGACCCACCTTCACGGAATCCAGTTGCTATCAGAGTGATACAAATTTTTTCGCCCAAAGACTCATCTTTGCAGTTCCCCCAGATCAAATCTGTACCGTATCCTGCTTCTTCTTGTACATGCTCCGTGATCTCGCCTATCTCATCCATCGTTACTTCTTTCGTACCTGAAGTAATGTTGAGCAAGATATGTTGTGCACCACGTATATCATTGTCTTCAAGTAGCGGAGAGTTTAGTGCGGCATTAATTGCTTTGCGGGCCCTATCGTCACCTTCTGCAGTGGCACTACCCATAATAGCTACGCCGCTGTTACGCATTACAGTATTGACATCTTCAAAGTCTACATTGATATATCCTGGCACAGTAATGATCTCAGCAATACCTTTTGCAGCTGTGGTAAGGATGTCATCAGCTTGACCGAAGGCAGACGAGAGAGCAAGGTTACCATGGATTTGTTTCATCTTGTCATTGGAAATCACCAAGATAGAGTCTACGTTTTTCTTTAGTTGCTCCAGACCTTCGTGGGCTTGACGTTGACGTCTCAAGCCTTCAAATTTGAATGGCAGTGTCACTATTGCTACAGTGAGTATTTCCATTTCCTTGGCCACTTTAGCGATGATTGGCGCTGCACCTGTACCTGTTCCACCACCCATTCCAGCAGTGATGAACAACATTTTGGTGCCGTCAGAAAGCCATCGTCTGATGTCATCTATGGACTCAATACATGACTGCTTGCCTACTTCTGGCATACTTCCTGCGCCTCTACCTTCTGTAAGGTTTGGCCCTAGAGCAATCTTAGTTGTCACTGGACTTGTTTCCATCGCCTGTGCATCTGTATTGCAGATAGCAAAATCAACACCTGTGATGCCCTGTCGGAACATGTGACCTACGGCATTGCCGCCGCCGCCGCCTACGCCTACGACTTTTATGATGGATTTTTGATTAGTTGGTATATCGAACGTCATATCTCAAAATTTCTGATGGTTAATAAAAAGATGGTTAGAATTCAGAATCCGGAACGGTTTCAAAAAAGTCTTTCGTCAATGTAAAGAGCTTGTTGAAAATCCCCTTTTTCTTAGGTGAGTCAGAAGTATCTGTTTCCATTTCTTCTTCATCCTGAGCTTCCTGATTTGTGGCTTGCACATTATTCTTTACAGGTGGCAGACTGTTATTAAAGAACCTAGGTTCTTCTGTGATCTTCTTAAACTCTTCTACATAATGTCCTCTGTCTCCGAAGCTATCTATCGTGTGCTTAAGCAAACCTACTGCAGTGGCAAATATAGGGCTAGCCAATTGACTAGAGTATCCATGTGCTAGGTGCTCGATTGGTTTGCCGATTCTGGTAGGTAATCCGGTGTGATATTCTGAAAGCAAGTCAATATGTTTGAGCAATGACCCACCACCTGTCAAAACTACTCCTGCTATCAGTTTGTTTTCGAAACCTGATCTTCTCATTTCCCAAAGGACGTAATCAAAAATCTCTTCTACCCTAGCCTGAATGATCCTAGCCAGATTTTTTTCTGAAATTTCTTTATGGTCTCTACCTTTGAAGCCCGGTATCGTGATGATCCTGTTGTCTACGATTTCGTCAGCCATAGCAGAACCAAATTTGATCTTTAGCTTTTCTGCCTGCTCGTTCATCACCGTACAACCTTCTCTTATATCTCTAGTGATCACATTACCACCAAAAGGAATCACACATGTATGACGGATGATACCATCTTTAAAAATCGTGATATCTGTCGTACCACCACCTATATCTACAAGTGCCACACCAGCCTCCTTCTCTTCTGCACTAAGGACAGACGCAGCAGAAGCGATCGGCTCAAGAGTGACATCAGCCACTTCAAGACCTGCTTTCTCTACACATCTCAGTATATTGCGACTAGCTGATATCTGACCAGTGATGATATGGAAATTTGCTTCCAGCCTCACTCCTGACATCCCTATTGGGTCGAAGATATCTTGTTCATCATCCACCGTATACTCTTGTGGTACCACATGAAGAATTTTATCTCCCGGGGGCAATACAAGCTTGTACATATCCTTGATCAACTTGTCGATATCGTCCTGATTGATCTCCGTATTGGAGTCATGTCTGACCAATAAGCCATGGTGATGAAGACTTTTGATATGTTGTCCTGCTATACCCACATGAACGACCCTGAATTTGCAGTGGGCATTGCGCTCAGCTATATCCACAGCTTCCCTGATAGCCTTGACGGTTTTATCAATATTGGAAACTACACCTCTAGAGACACCCTCAGAGCGAACTACTCCCATGCCTACTATTTCAAGTTTGCCATACTCATTGAGTTGGCCTGCAATAGCACAAACTTTGGTGGTTCCTATGTCCAGGGCTACTGCTGTGTTCTTTAAATTCAAATGATCATTCATAGCAAAAATTATTTAATGATGAATACTTTCCTGTTTGTTAATATCTGTGTTTACTACTTCTGCCAAAGTATCTCTTTTGACCTCAGGCATTTTGATTTTGGGGACATTAGGATTAGATAATACACCTCCTACTTGATTCCCATATTTTAAATTCAACGACTTATATCTATTCCAACCCAATCTTGGCAAACCATCTCTATAGAATATTTTAAGTTTCTCAAACTTATACTCCATATCTTCAATACCTCCGAAAATCACTTTTTCACGACCTATCTTTGGTATCAATACGATGTCACCTACACTATCTTGCTCCACATGTGCCTGCTCTATCAATGAAGCTAAAAAAGCATCACCTTTCACATAAGACATGATGGTAAAAATATCTTTTAGTTTCGAAGGCTTTTCGGATGTCAAAAACTTGGGATCAAATTCGCCTCTTAATCCCGTGACGACAGGTACCCTTACTGCATTCCCTTGGATGACAGGTACTTGTTTGCCATTTTCGTCAAGATAATAACCAGCTCCTGATTCGTCAATGACTCTCATCACAGGCTTCTTCTGTATCACTCGCACATTTAGACGGTCTTTGCTATCAAAATAAAGATCAGCCCTTTCGATACGTTTATCGTTATTGAGTTTAGCCTCCAATTTTCTGAGATTGAGTGTTTTTATATTTGATTTCGTAATCGGCTTACCCGCTGCAGTCATCAAAATTTGTTTTACTTCTTTTTCAGAAATCAACTTTTCACCACCTTCTATTCCTTCAATATTAATCTCCAAAGTCTTTACTTCGGCATTTGATTTACGGTTGATTGAAAAGAAGAGCAGGGTCACTATTCCAGCTACCAATGAGCCCCAGATTATGGCGTCTCTTACTCTTTTAATATCCAATTTTTTACCGCTCATCTTTTAATTGCTAATTTGCTGATTTGTTAATTTGCTAAATTGCTCTATCGGTCTTGTTAATTTGTCATACTATAAAATTCCTTTATCTTTGGCACAAATGTGTCTATATCTCCGGCTCCTAACGTCATCAGTATTTCCGGATTTTTACCTTTTAATACTTCCATTAATGTCGCTTTGGTCACCAAGGTTTTATTTTTATTTTTTATAAGATCAAAAATAATTTCGGATGATACACCTTCTATTGGCAACTCTCGAGCAGGGTAAATATCCATCAAAATCACCTCATCCAACTTATCGAGTTCCTCTGCAAATCCATCCACAAAATCTCTTGTCCTACTATACAAATGTGGTTGAAAAATACCAGTCAACTTCCTGTCCGGATACAAGGTTTTTGCTGCATCAATAGCTGCGCTCAGTTCACTCGGATGGTGTGCATAATCATCGATGTACACAAAATCTTTCTGATCTATTATTTTTTCAAAACGCCGCTGTATTCCTTTGAATTCAGCCATTGCTTTCCTAATCTTATCTTCATGTACACCGCACAATATCGCCGCACTTATAGCAACACAAGCATTCTCGACATTATGACGGCCAGGCATATTGAGTACAACTTTTTGAAAATGATGACCCAATCCTTGGTAATCAAAAACAAACTTTCCATTTTCTACACCTATATTTGACAATTGAATTTGTCCCTCTTCTACACCAAATTCATACACATTGATATTCCTCTTGGATAAAGCTTCTAGTTCGCTTGATGTAAATCGATTCAACAATCCTGATTTAATAATCAATGAACCATTATCCCTTATCTTACCAGCAAATACCTTGTACCCTTCTACCATCTCCTCTTTGTCGCCATAGATATCAAGATGATCAGGATCCATAGAAAGAATGGCTGCGATGTAAGGACTCAACATCAAAAAAGAACGGTCATATTCATCTGCTTCTAGGACTACTACATCACTTTTTCCGATCAGAAAATTACTATTATAATCAGCAGCAATGCCACCTAAAAAAGCAGAAACATCTATACCACCTACCTTCAGAACATGCGCTGTCATCGAGCTTGTTGTCGTCTTGCCATGGGTACCTGCTATCGCTACCGATCGCTTATCATTGCTCAACAATCCAAGTGCCTCAGAACGCTTCATCAATGGCAATCCCAAAGTCTTTAGATATTGTAGACCTTTGTGACCTGCAGGTATTGCAGGTGTATAAATCACTGTGTCAATGTCTTTAGGTATGAGACGCAGTTCATCATCATAATGAATGTACATACCTTCCTGCTCCAACTTTTCGGTAAGCAGGGTTTTCGTTTTATCATATCCAGATACTCTTTTGCCATTTGCAATAAAATATCTAGCTATTGCGCTCATTCCTATGCCTCCTATACCTACAAAATATATGTGATTGGTATGCTGCATGATCAAGCGTATTTTGATTTACAAATTTTCAATATTTCAGTGGCAATCTCATTAGCTGCCTCGATCCTTGCAAAATATTTAATATTATTTTGAAGACTATTTCTAATACCGTCATCACTCAAAAGTGTCGTCATCTGATCGTAAATCTTTGATTTTGCATCAGCATCTTTGAGTAGCATGGCTGCCCCTTTATCAACTAGTGACATTGCATTGACTGTCTGATGGTCTTCTGCCACATTGGGTGAAGGAATCAGAATGGCCGCTTTGCCAAGGACAGATAATTCTGAAATAGTCAGCGCTCCTGCCCTGCAAATCACAATATCTGAAGCCGCATAAGCTACATCCATGTCCTCGATAAAAGGTACTATTTTGATGTCTTTGATACCTGCCAAAGTACAAGATTTGTATTCGTCATAATACATCTTACCCACTTGCCAAATAATATTGACATCCGCCAATGATTTCAATTTTTCAGCATTATCCAGAACGGCTTCGTTGATCGTTCTGGCACCAAGACTTCCACCAAAGATTAAAACAGTTTTTTTATTTTGATCTAACCCTAGGATTTGCTTAGCTGCGTTTTTGCTGATATTTTTGTCCAGTATGTCTTTACGCACTGGATTACCTGTAAATTTTATTTTGTTTTTGGGAAAAAAACGTTCCATGTTATCATAAGCTACACAAATCAAACTCGCTTTGGATGCCAAAATTCTATTGGTCACTCCTGCGTATGAGTTTTGTTCCTGAAGTACGGTAGGTATCGAAAAAGTATTCGCTATTTTCAGTACTGGGCCGCTTGCATATCCACCTACACCGACAGCTACATCAGGTCTGAATCTCCTTACAATCAACACTGCTTTCAGCATGCTGCCAGCAAGTTTGAACGGAAATGCCAGATTTTTGACTGATAACTTTCGTTGAAAACCCGTCACATTCAATCCTTCTATTCTATATCCCGCTTTCGGGACTTTTTCCATTTCGATTTTACCATTGGCACCCACAAAAAGTATTTCTGTCTCAGGTGCTTGAACTTTTATTGCATCAGCTATAGCAATTGCTGGAAAAACATGGCCTCCTGTTCCGCCTCCGCTAATGATTACTCTCGCCACTTGCTTCCATTTTTTCTAATTGCTTCTTCTCTTCGTACGCTGTCTCTACAAATCTACTCACACTCAATATGATACCAAATGAGATACAAGTGAATAAAAACGAAGTACCACCCATACTGATCATCGGCAATGTCAATCCTGTAGCAGGTACCAACTGTACCGAAACTGCAATATTGGCAAATGCTGTAATCACAATATTTAAAGTCAAGCCTACTGCTAGCATCGCTCCGAAAGTTTTAGGGCATCTCGTCACCAAACTTACCGTACGTATAAGCAACCATAGATATATAAGTAAAATCAAGGCGCCACCTATAAATCCATATTCTTCACAAATGATGGCATAAATAAAATCTGCATAAGCAAAAGGCAACAAATTCCTTTGAATACTATTACCTGGACCTACCCCAAACATTCCACCTTCTGCGATCGCTATCTTGGACTGTACTACTTGGAATTGACCATCAGAATATAAAAAATCATTGATACGATTCATCCATGTGTCTACCCTGAAATGCTCTGGAAAATGTTGGCCTACAAAAAAGATCAATCCAAAAACACCAACACCCAAAAACAGCAGCAGGAATACATACTTCATCGAAATCCTACCTACAAACATCATGATAAAACAAGTGACAAATAGTAAGGCTGCAGTAGATAAATTGGATGGTGCTATCAAGCCACATATCAAAATAATCGGTGCAATTATCGGTAAAAAAGCTCCTTTGAACTCTTTAATATAATCTTGTTTTGTGGCCAATGCTCGTGCTACAAAAATAATCAAGGCAATACGGGCAAAATCAGATGTCTGAAAAGTGATTTCCAATATTGGAATCTTAATCCATCGCGAAGCATCATTAACTTCTGTTCCAAACAAGGCGGTATAAACCAAAAGTGGTACAGCAATCACCATCAAAATCGGCGCTAACTTGGCATACTGAATATAGTGTAACCGGTATGCTGTGTAAACTAGTAACAAACCCGTGGCAATAAAAACCATCTGTCTTATCAGGTAGTACTCTGTCCCGTGGCTAGCATTATACTTGTATGCTTCACTACCGGACGTACTGTATACAATCAGCAGAGAAAACAAACTAAGCAGCGCAACTATCAGCCATACTGAACGGTCTCCTTTAAGATTGTAATATGTTTTTAAAATATTCAAGTTTGAACTATAAATTTAAAAATGGTTAATACTTACTTTGTTTCTCGATTATGCTTTAATAATCTAACATTTTCTTTAAACTGCTCACCCCGATCTCTATAATCATTAAAAAGATCGAAGCTTGCACATGCAGGTGACAGAAGGACTACATCACCGGGATTTGCCAATTTCAGTCCTTTCTCCACCGCCTCTGATACCTTAGTCGTCTCGAAAATCATCGGTAAATGGGACGCAAAAGAATTCTTTAATTTTTCATTGTCCAGCCCGAGACATATTAAGGCTCTCACTCTATTTTCTACCAAAGGATATAAAACACTATAATCATTCCCTTTGTCAGTACCACCTGCTATCCAAATCACTGGTTTTGTCATTGCGTCGAGCGCATAATAAACAGAATCAACATTGGTCGCTTTGCTGTCATTGATAAACTCTACACCATCGATCTCACCACAACGCTCTAGTCTGTGCGGAAGGTTACGAAAAGAACTGAGTCCATCAGCAATTTGTGTTTCTGACAATCCTACGATGCGACATGCTTCTACCGCACACCTTGCATTAAATAGATTGTGTTTCCCTTTGATACTTACTTCAAAAATTTCGTTTCCATCCTTTGATGGAATACCGTCTTTATATTGATCAGAAGTTATACTGATTTGATTTTGAGTACCGTGAAAATCTTTCATTTTTGAAATAATTTCAGGGTCATCACCATTGTAGATAAAAGTATCAGACGGTGTCTGATTCATGGCAATTCGGAATTTAGAATCCACGTAATTTGCCATTTTGTAATCGTATCTGTCAAGGTGATCAGGCGTGATGTTGAGTAAAATGCCTACCTGCGGTCTGAATGTCTCGATATCGTCGAGCTGAAAACTCGATATTTCAAGTACCATAATGTCGGGTGTGTCTTCGGCGAGTATGCGTGCATAACTTTTGCCATAATTGCCACCCAACGCGACATTCAATCCTGCGGTTTTCAAAATGTGGTATAAAAGTCCCGACGTTGTAGTCTTCCCATTTGAGCCTGTGACAGCTATGGTCAGCCCGGAAAAAAATAAGTGACCAAACTCAATCTCGGAAATTACTTTCCGTCCTTTGTCTTTTAACATGCGAAGGACAGGCGCATGTTCCGGAACACCGGGACTTTTAATTACCACCTCAGTTACCAAAACCTTTTCAAAATCATGTCCCCCTTCTTCAAAGGGGATGTTACAACCAGTTAACTCTTTTTTATATTCGTCTGCTATTGTTCCAAAATCACTTACAAAGACCTCCAATCCTTGTTTTTTTGCCAATAAGGCCGCACCTACACCACTCTCTCCTGCACCTATG
>JBBRJL010000016.1:0-14218 GCA_038219375.1 Chitinophagales bacterium
TCCGACTTGCTGTACCAGTTGTGGTAAAGATTTAATTGACACGCCTGAACTTTTGGACAGTAGACAAGTGATAGATGTTCCGCCAATAAGAGCAACAATAATTGAACATCAGATATATCGTAGGATATGCACATGCGGACAACATGGCAGAATGAGACCAATACCTATTTATTACCATCTGAAAATAGAAAAGCAAGTACAATAAGTGAAAATTTCATCAATGGTTTTCCAAAAGCTGTCTTAGTACACGATTGTTGGAGATCACAGATCAATACACCAGCAAAGAACCACCAGTTATGTTTGGCTCATTTGATCAGAGAACTCAATTACTTTATAGAACTTGATAAAGAAAAATGGAGCACTCAGTTTAAAGCTTTACTTCAAAAAGCTATAAAATTAAAACCAACTTTAGATTATAGATTGGATAACTCATTTGAAATATCCAATATAGAGAAGGAGTGTAAAAAACTATTAGATCAAACCATAGACTTTGATAATGCCAAGTTCAAAGCCTTCAAAAAAAGAATGATCAAATTGTCTAGATACTTATTTACTTTCTTACATCACCAATACGTACCAGCGGACAATAATAGTTCAGAAAGGGCTATAAGAAATGTAAAAGTAAAGCAAAAGGTTCCTTGTCAATTCAAATCTTATAATGGTGCAAGATGTTTTGCCATTATCAGATCTGTAATTGATACTTGTATTAAAAATTCAATGGATGTATTCGCTACTCTAGTAAATACTGATAAATTTGTGGCTGAATAGTTACAGATATTCATTTAAAAAAATCCCGATAATAAATAAATACTATCGGGATTCAATGAGTTTCTAAGGACAGATGTAGAGTTTAAATACTACAACCTTGATGTTATTAATTCCCCCTTGGATTGTCTAATAATGCCTTTCTTGACAATCTCAACTTTCCTGTTTTAGGATCTGTACCTATTATTTTCACTTCGATTTTATCACCTACTTTTAATACTGTACTCACATCTTCTATGCGAGAATGAGACAATTCAGACACGTGAAGTAATCCACTTTGACCAAAGAATTTCACAAAAGCACCGTACGGCATTAGTGATTCTACTTCAGCTTCGTACACTTCACCAACACTTGGAGTAAAGGTAATTTTTGCAATAGCTGCTCTTGCTGCATTAAGTCCATCAGCATTAGTACTTGCAATAGTGACCACACCTTTGTCGCCTACTTCTTCTATATTAATGATAGTGCCAGTTCTAGCTTGAAGTTCTTGGATAATTTTCCCACCAGGTCCTATCACTGCTCCAATGAATGTTTTCTCTATAATGATTTCTACCATTCTAGGTGCGTGAGGCTTGAGATCCACATTAGGCGTATTGATTACTTTTCCCATTTCACCCAAAATATGTATCCTTCCTTCTCTAGCTTGAGCCAATGCTTTCTCAAGTGTTTCGTATGGTAGGCCATCTACTTTGATGTCCATTTGACAACCTGTAATACCTTTTGTAGTACCAGTGACTTTGAAGTCCATATCTCCTAATGCATCTTCATCACCAAGGATATCTGATAGAATCGCAACTCTACCTCCTTCAGCAATCATACCCATTGCAATACCTGATACCGGTGCTGCTATTTTGATACCACCATCCATAAGCGCTAATGACCCAGCACACACTGTTGCCATTGACGAACTACCATTAGACTCTAGGATATCAGAAACAATTCTGATCGTATATGGCAAATCTGTAGGTAATACTTTACGTAATGATCTACCTGCTAGATTAGCGTGACCTACTTCTCTTCTTCCTGGACCTCTATTAGGTTTTACTTCACCTACCGAAAGACCTGGGAAGTTATAATGTAAAATAAATTTTTCATTGTAACGATCTAAAACATTGTCTATCAGCATCTGATCTAACTTGGTACCCAATGTCATTGAAGTCAAAGCCTGAGTCTCACCTCTATTAAAGATAGCACTACCATGCGCTGCTGGCAAATAATCTACCTCACACCAAATAGGCCTAACTTCGTCTAGTTTTCTACCATCAAGACGCAGTCCTGAATCTAAAACCATCTTTCTGATGACATTTTTCTTAAGCTTGTCATAATATTCAGAGATCAATGGTGCCTTTTCAATTAAGTATTCTTCGCCCTTTTGCTCAAGAATCGTTTCTTTGACAAATTTACCAACTTCCTTGAATCTATCTTTTCTTGATTGTTTGTCTAACGCTGATGATGATATCTCCAAAACTTTATCTTTGGCAAGACCAGAAATCAATTCTTTAAGTTCTGAGTCTACTTCAGGTACTATAACATCTCTTTTTACAGTAGCCTTTTCGCCTACCATTGCAGCAAGAGCTAACTGTGCATTACATTGAACCTTGATTGCTTCATGTGCTATCTTGATTGCTTCTATGATTTCGTGTTCTTGACATTCATTAGCTTCACCTTCCACCATCATGACATCTTTGATAGTGGCAGCTACTATAAGATCGAGGTCAGCCTTAGCCAATTGGTCTCTCTCCGGATTAACAATGTACTTACCATCAATTTTTGCTACCCTAACTTCTGAAATTGGCCCATCAAATGGAATATTAGAAACTGACAAAGCTGCTGATGCTGCAAGTGCTGCATATGCGTCAGGCATATTTTTGGAATCTGCAGAAATCAAATTGATAATGATCTGAGTTTCATTTAGAAATGTATCAGGAAATAATGGACGAACTGCCCTATCCACAAGTCTTGAAATCAATATTTCGTAATCTGAAAGTCTTGTTTCTCTTCTGAAAAAATTGCCCGGTATCTTTCCTGCTGCCGCAAATCTTTCTTGGTAATCTACAGACAGTGGAAAAAACGACTGATCTGGTTTTGCCTCAGGACTTGCCACGACAGTAGCCAAGATCATAGTGTCTTCTACACGCAAAACAATAGAACCATGTGCTTGAGTTGCCAGTTTACCTGTCTCAATGGTAACTTCCTTACCATCAGGAAGCCTAAATGAAGTTGAAGTAGGAATGATATTTCCCATAAAAATGAATTGTATATTTTATAAATGAATCTAAAACGTTTTTTAAAATGATACCCATAAAAAATAGTCCAACCGCAAAGCGTAAAAGACAATTTTAAGAGTCATCAGTATCAAATTTTCAGTTAAGTATAGACGGGAGGCGATGTCCATACAAAGACCTAAATAAATTAATGTGCAAATATAGCTATATATTTTAATTTGTAGTCAAAATTTAGTTAAAAAAAAAAGAGCGGTGAAAATTACACCGCTCTTTGACTTATTATTTTCTGATACCTAATTTATCTATCAGTGTTCTATACTTCTGAATATCTTTACTAGCGAGATATTTAAGTAATCGTTTTCTTTTACCTACCAAAGTCAACATACTTCTTTTGCAAGACATATCTTTTTTGTTATCTTTGAGGTGTTCAGAAAGAGATTTGATTCTGAAAGTAAAAAGGGCAATCTGACCTTCTATTGAACCAGTATTAGCAGCGCCACCACCATACTCTGCGAAGATTTCATTCTTCTTTTCTTCTGTTAAATAAGTTGACATTTAAATATTTTTTATGTTTACCAATGATACAAATTTCAAGAATCTGTAAATAGCGCCGCAAAGGTAATATTATTTTGTCAAAAGATACACAAATTAATGACACTTGTTTTAAAAAATTATTTTCTTACCATTACAATGAATGCAATTAATTGCTAATCTGGGTCTAAATCTTTCAAACTACCTATAAAATGTGCACGATTTTAATATTCGAAATATTCAAATATGAGCCAAAAAAGTGATATTTTTGCATTTCAATTAAGAAGTGAATGTCAGAATCAAAGGAAAGAAAAAATTCAACACCCAAACTAAGTAAACAATCAGTCAAAAACTCACTTCAAATATTCCGGTATATCAAGCCGTATTTGGGTTATTTTGTAGTTGCTATGATATTTTTAGTCTTTGGTAGTTTAATATTTATGGCCCTCATGGGACTGCCGGGGGAAATGGCCAACACCGCAATCGGCAAACCAAAATTTAATTTCAATATCGCTGTAAAAGATTATGGATGGTTGTTTTTGATCATACTTATCATACAAGGCATTCTAAGTTATTTCAGAACTATGTATTTTGCTATAGTATCAGAAAAAGGAATGTCTGATCTTCGGAAAGATTTATATAATAAGATCATCACTCAGCCAGTATCATTTTTTGAAGAGCGCCGTGTAGGTGAACTTACCAGCAGAATCACAGCCGATGTAGAGCAACTACAATCTGTTTTTTCAATAACTTTGGCAGAATTTATCCGTCAAGTTGTTATTATGATATCGGGTATTATCATCATAGTAATATGGACTCCCAAACTATCACTTATTATGTTAATGACTTTTCCAGCTATAGTGATAGTAGCCATGGTTTTTGGTAAATATATAAGGAAACTATCCAAAGAAAGGCAAGATGAACTGGCAAAGACCAACACCATCGTAGAAGAAACTTTCCAGTCTTTTACCATTGTAAAATCTTTTGCTAATGAATGGTTTGAATCAATCAGATATGGCAAATCAGTAGATCAAATAGTGATTATCTCCCTAAAATTTGCAAAAATAAGGGGTATATTTTTTGTATTCATAATCACGATACTTTTCGGGGGTATATTTTTTATTCTTTGGCAAGGGGCATTATTGGTAGAGCAAAATAAGATGGAAGCTGGTGATTTATTTTCTTTTATTATATACACCGGTATCCTAGGAGGTGCGATTGCTAGTTTTGGTACGCTTTATACACAAATAGTAAGTGCCATTGGTGCAACGGAGCGAATTTTAGAAATATTAGATACTGACTCTGAAATTCAAATGCAAAAATCCAATATCAAAACACTCCTTAATATAGAAGGTAATGTAGCTTTTGAAAATATAGCCTTCTCCTACCCTTCTAGGCCGGATATGCAGGTTTTGAAAGGTATTAATATTGATATAAAAGCTGGGCAAAAAATAGCTTTGGTAGGTCAAAGTGGAAGTGGAAAGTCGACCATTGTTCAATTACTCCTGAAGTTTTACAACCCATCATCTGGACAAATACTATTGGATAATAAAAATATCAACGAACTTGACCTCACTGCTTTCAGACAAAATATTGGTATTGTTCCACAAGAAGTAATTCTATTCGGTGGTACTATCCGGGAAAACATTTCTTATGGTAAACCTGAAGCCACGGAAGATGAAATAAAAATGGCCGCTATACAATCCAATAGTTGGGAATTTATTGATTCTTTCCCTGATGGATTAGAAACTATTGTCGGCGAACGAGGCATAAAACTCTCTGGAGGTCAAAGACAAAGGATAGCTATAGCTAGGGCAATATTAAAAGACCCTAAGATTTTGATTCTTGATGAGGCTACTTCGTCACTTGATGCAGAGTCAGAAAAATTAGTTCAAGATGCGCTAGATTTACTGATGGAAAATAGAACTTCGATCATCATTGCACACAGATTGGCGACTATACGGGAAGTAGATTGTATTTATGTCATTGATAAAGGTAAAATAATAGAGAAGGGCACACATTCAGAATTAATTGAAAATGAATCTGGTACATATAGTGCATTGGCTCGTTTACAATTTGAATTTAGTACATAACTAATCAATAGAAATAGTTGTTATACATTATTGGGTAAGAATTTTGTTTTAATCTTAATATTAAATGTTTTTGAATAATTCCTAAAAGATAATGTAAATGAAACTTAAAATAATAGTAATACTCATCTTGACCATCAGTCAATTGAAAAGTTTTGGTCAGTTCGGATATGGATTCACCGCTAGTAACGATCTATACCACCGCTATGTAAACCCTAAGGTAGATGGAGACAACACATCAAGATCGTCTGGAAGTGCGTTACTAAACTTGGGCGTAGGTCCTAAAATATGGATAGGTGGACCAAAAATATCCTTTTCGGCAGAAGCACAAGCTGTGTTTGGCTTTTTAGGAGTATCCGCAAGTGAGTCAAAAGGACTTGGAACCGTCGCATTCCCCATAATGGGTAAACTCAATTTCAAAGGACTAAGTACCTTTGATAGAGAAGGAAAGATGGGATTTAGCATCGGTAGTGGTGTACAATATAACAAAACGGAATTTTATGGTGTAACAGATGAATTTAAAGCCAAAGGTTTAAAACGGGACTATTTCTTAACCTATGTGGTGCAAGCAGGATATGGATTTGGATTAAGCGGTTTTACAGCTCACGGAATAGTTAGATATGGGTTTAATCCTGATAGCAAAGCAAACACTTTAAATATTGGGCTACAGTATGACTTTAATAGACCGATGTTGAAAAAAATTACAAATCCCGAAAGCGAACTTTAGTACCATAGACCAACTATTTTATACATGCAAATCATACAAAACCAAAACATAAAAAACTATAATACCTTTGGCATAGATGTAAAAGCCAAAGGTTTCGTCCGTATCACATCAGAAAATGATCTTTACGAAGTGCTGGTACGAGAACTTTCGCCACTCAAAATTATGGGTGGTGGATCTAACATCTTGCCCACAGATGATATAGATGCGTATGTACTCCGAAACGAGATAAAAGGTATCGAGATCGTTGATGAAGACGATGACCGAGTGTTGGTAAATGTTGGGGCTGGCGAAAAATGGCACAACTTCGTACTATGGGCTATTTCCCAAGGACTAGGTGGTGTAGAAAATTTGTCACTCATCCCAGGAAGTGTTGGAGCTGCACCGATGCAAAATATTGGAGCTTATGGCGTAGAACAAGAATCAACATTTCACAGTTTGAGTGCCATACATTTGGAATCAGGTGTTAGGAAATCATTTTTTAAGTATGAATGTAAATTTGGATACCGAGAAAGTATCTTTAAAAACGAGTTGAAAGACCAATATTTTATTACCAATGTATGTTATCTCTTAAAAAAGAATCATCACGTACTCAACATAGAATATGGGGCAATAAAAGATGTACTTAAACAGAAAAGCATAACTTCCCCAAGTATTCTTGACGTATCAGAAGCTATCATAGAAATCCGACAATCAAAGCTTCCCGATCCGCGTAAAATAGGAAATGCAGGAAGTTTTTTCAAAAACCCAGTGATTTCACCCACACAATATAACAATCTCTTGGCATCTTTTCCGGAAGCTCCATCTTTCCCGCAAGCAGACGGCT
This sequence comes from Chitinophagales bacterium, assembly GCA_038219375.1. Taxonomy (GTDB): domain Bacteria; phylum Bacteroidota; class Bacteroidia; order Chitinophagales; family Saprospiraceae; genus OLB9. The sequence goes on from JBBRJL010000016.1 coordinate 7,162, forward strand.
CCATAAAAATACCTGCAGGATGGCTCATAGAAAGAATAGGATACAAAGGCAAAACCTACGAAACATATGGCGTCCACAAGGAACAAGCCTTAGTTTTAGTCAATTACGGAGGAAGTAAGGGACGAGATATTTACAATTTGTCATTAGAAATTAAAGGCGCAGTCTTTAAAAGATTCTATATAGATATTCAACATGAAGTCAATGTCTGGTAGTAAAAACCAATATTAAAAATATTGTCGTATACCCGATAATGGATGTAGCCATCCTTTCCCTTTCATGTGATTTAGGGAGTGTTACTATACCAATATTTTTTAGTTTGTTATAGTGGTTAAGAATTTGATTTATTATATCTTATACCAATTGTATTTATAAAATAGTTCAAAATAAAGGAACAGTGTTTTCTTAGTCAATAGAAAAATTAGTTAAACAGCATTAGCTACGTACCTATTTCCTTAAGAATATATGAAAAAGATGGAGTCTATTGGTCTATTTTGTATGCACTACAGATATTAGTACTTCTCCCCTTTCTGAAGATTTACTATGATCCAGAAAAGACATTCAAAGTGTTTACGCACACTTACTTATCTCGTAATATCAATCAAAAACAAGTTACATACCCAAGTTAGTACATAATAAATATGGAGCTGCAAACTTATTGCAGCTCCATAAAATTGAGCGATTAAGAATAGTCTAAAGTCCAGACAGGAGCCTATACTTCACCTACATAACCTTACTTTTTTAGATTTAGCACTATTGCATTGATGATTTTCTCCCATTTGATGGCCTTCAAAACGTCATCTTGCATTTGAATAGTCTCATCAGCGTCGTACATTTTTATTTCTTGGGTACTTGTCGTACTTTTTATTATTAAAGTTGCTTTGTGCAGTACCTTTGTAGCTGAATTATGAACAGATTCGTTGCTAATTGATTTTTCCAATACACATGATTTTACATCTGTTAAATCAATCGATTTTAGTTGATTGTCACTTTTAATAAAACCTTGGTAATAAAGATAATTGTTTTTTGAATCCAAACCCACTACTCCATTTTGCCATACCTCAATGTCAGAAACCTGAATGCCTTTTTGGGTAATATTGGCTATAAATGCTGATTTCAATTTGTTTTCTCTAGCACCACCAGACATAAGAAAGTACGCCATTGGTGCTATTACTAAAGAAGCAAGAAATATATTAAATAACATGATAAATTAATTTAAAAAATTATAGAATGATTTAGTCTATATTGCATATAAAGAATAGTTAGAAATAACTATTCTCAAACTAAGAAAAATGAAACTTATAGACCTTTATAATAATGGAAAAAATAATACACAATCTTAAACAAGAATTAGTGATTGAAAGTAGTAATATACTATTCTCTCGTTCAATAAAACTTAATTATAATTTTCTGTGTAAATCAAGTCAACCCTTACCAAAAGGTATGGAAAGGAAACAGCATTTTGAAGATATCTGTATTGATGGTGTGCAATATATGGAATACCGCATCTTTATTGACAAACGAAAATATAATCTTAAAACAAGGAGTATGCGACAGTATAAATATGTCTCGATCCAACTTTAATGTAGAATAGCTTGATTGTGAAAGGTCTTCTGATTTTACGGTTGTAAATTCATTACATAGATAAGATTTAGTAGTGGTGACATAGTCTTTATCAGAAGTAAAAGATGTGTGATTTTGTTTAAAATTAACCGAATAGCTCAACGCCGAAAAGGCAACCAGCAAGGCTAAACCAAATGAAACAAAACTCTTTTTATCAAACATATTACAAAGGTATATTTATAAATTGACATTTGAATAAAAAAATATTATCTCCCTTCTTCGTCAAATACTTTTGTATAAGATTTAAACATTTTTAATACAAAATAAAGAACACCTGAAATTATCATTGCCCAAATACTCCAGCTTTTGACTGAATAATACTGACCTATAGTAAGAAAAGCAACCCAACAATTGAGTAAATAAATGACCAAAAAAACGGCAAAAAACCCATTTTTCTCCTTTTTCAAAACTTTTTTCCAACTAAACGATAAATTAGAGCCATTAAATTTAGAGAAATCTGGAACAAACGCAGGTGTAGATGAAGCCCAATTTAAATACTTCTCTCCAAACTTTCTCGTCAAAAACTGTTCTTCAGCATACATGATACGTTCGTAATATACCCAATATGCGAATGCAAACGCTATGACAAACCAAATATTAGCAGTCAAAAAAGCAATACCAAGCCACATAAAAAAATTGCCTAAATATAACGGATGTCTCACTGTAGAATAAATACCCGTTGTATTTAATACATCAGCAACCTGCCCTTCAGCAGTATTTCTACCTGATGTATTTCTTGGAGTGTGCCCAACTGTATAAATTCGGATTAGTAACCCTACCATACTCACTATGGTAGCTGCTACCTCAAGAACTGTGATGCTTTCATTACTAAACCAAGAACCTTGGGTTTGGAGTGAGAAATATATCACCAATAATGCAAAAGGAATTAAAATTAATGGAATATGGCTCCGATATCTAAATAGTATATTTCCCTGAGATTCGAATTCTTGTTGAAGTGCCATGGTTGAAATAAAAATGTTAAATGTAAAAATTGCGCAAAGCTAACTTTAAAATTCACTTCTACATCATTATCCAAAAGGAAAAATCAATTATCGTGTATGATATAAAACTTAAATCCGTACTAAGAATAAAAAGAAATTACATGACAAAATTATTGATTCGAAAACCTAATCATAATAAGATCTAAGCTTCGTCAAGATTGCCAAACTCGTCTTTTTTGGCCTTATTCTTCAATCGTTTCTGACTATTGGCAGTTTTCATGGATTCCCCTACTTGATTGCTAGCGGTAAAACTTGCAACCATATTATTGAGCATTTCACTTCCTGCTTGCGGCGAATTAGGTAGTAGGATAAGATTCGAATTTGTATCTGCTCCGATGGCTTGCAAGGTATCATAATGTTGCGTCACTACAATTAGCGCAGAAGCTTCTTGAGAATTTATACCCACACTGTTCAGAATGTCGACACTCTCTACCAATCCACGAGCGATTTCTCTACGTTGATCAGCTATACCTTGGCCTTGCAATCTTTTGCTTTCAGCCTCAGCCTTCGCTTTTGCTACGATTCTGATTCTACCCGCCTCTGCTTCATACTCGGCAGCTGTTTTTTCTCTATCAGCTGCATTGATACGATTCATTGCATTTTTTACTTGTATATCAGGATCTATATCTGTAATAAGTGTATTGATTATATCGTATCCATAAGTTGTCATAGCGTCATTGAGCTCTCTTTTTACAGCAACTGCGATGTCATCTTTACGCTCAAAAACATCATCAAGTTTTAGTTTCGGTACTTCAGCCCTTACCACATCAAAAACGTAAGAAGTAATCTGATCATGTGGGTATTCCAACTTATAAAATGCGTCGTACACTTTTTCTTGAATCACTTTAAACTGAACAGATACTTTCATTTTCACAAAAACATTGTCTTTCGTTTTAGTCTCGATAATCACATCAAGTTGTTGAATTCGTAGGTTAAGCTTACCAGCAATCCTATCAATAAATGGAATTTTAAGATGTAATCCTGATTGTCTTATACTGTTATACCTACCAAAGCGCTCCACTATTGCAGCGGATTGTTGTTTGACAGTAAAAAAAGTAGATAATAGCGCCAAAATTATTAATGGAAGGACAATAAAATAGTATGGGTTCATAAGACATAAATTTTAAATTGTTACAAATATAACTATTTAACACTGAATTCAAAATAATATTCAAGATTATGAACAAAAACTACTCTAAGCAAGTTCATTTCAACTGAAGTTAATTACATGATCTCTCAATAGGTATGACAAATTACATCTTAATATAAAATAGAAACATTTTTTAAAAAATGGCGTTATGCAGAAAACAAATCATCTATATGGCACCGCCTAGGAATTATTTGGTTCATCCAGAATACATAATTATAACTTTAGTTCTAGCTGGTATTACTGCGCTATTTTTAGGGTTTACCGGAGCATACATCTACAATAGAGTCCAGCAAGGTGTACCGCCAGTGCAGGTACCGACGCTCTTTTATTTCAATTCCATATTAATTATTGCGAGTAGTATTACCATGATTTATGCAAAAAAAATGTACGAATATGATGACACAAAAATGTTTAAAGTAGCTCTTTGGATTACTATGATGTTGACCGTATTGTTTTTATATATGCAGGTAGAAGCTTGGTATCAGTTGAAGGCGGCCAATATAGGGCTTACTAGTAGTACTATGGCTTCATACATGTACTTAATCTCGGGATTACACTTTTTACATTTGGTCGCTGGTATTCCATTTCTGGGGTTTTTCATATATGAAGCTCATAAAAGAATGAGAAACCCTATTACAGTTTTAGTATATTTTGCAGATATCGATAAAAAACGTTCTTTAAATATTCTGAATATTTATTGGCATTTTTTAGATGGGCTATGGATTTACCTAGTAGCATTTTTTTTGATAAACTATATGATTTAAAAACTGTTTGGTGTGATGAAAGCTAAATTATTATACATCTAAAACAAACCAAAGTGCATAAAATAAACACGCTAGGAGCATTAAAAAAATCTGGATATGTCTCAAAGTCGATCAAACAAGAGCTAAGAGATAATCTGATTAGTAAAATACAAAAAAAAGAAAAGGTTTTTGAAGGTATCTTGGGTTTTGACGATACTGTTTTGCCAGATATCGAAAGAGCCATTTTATCACGACACAATATTTTACTACTAGGTCTCCGTGGTCAAGCAAAAACTAGAATTGCACGATTATTGATCACACTCCTAGATGAATATATGCCTATAGTAAATGGATCAGAGTTGAATGATGATCCGTTGCAGCCTCTCTCAAGATACGCTATTGATCTTATTGCCGAAAAGGGAGATGACACACCAGTATCTTGGGTACACCGATCTGAAAGATATGTAGAGAAACTTGCTACACCTGATGTAAGTATAGGTGACCTTATAGGGGATGTAGATCCGATAAAGGCAGCAACACTTAAACTCCCCTACTCTGATGAAAGAGTCATCCATTTTGGGCTGATACCCAGATCACACAGATCGATATTTGTGATCAACGAATTACCTGATTTACAAGCAAGAATACAAGTATCTTTATTCAATATTCTCCAAGAAGGTGACTTGCAGATAAGAGGTTTTAAATTGAGACTTCCATTAGACATCACTTTTGTATTTACAGCAAATCCCGAAGATTATACCAATCGAGGAAGTATTATTACACCTCTGAAGGACAGAATAGAAAGTCAAATTCTGACACATTATCCACGAAGTATAGAGACATCTCAAGCGATTACTGCACAAGAAGCCAATATTCACCAAGAACAAAAATCTTCTGTTACGATCCCTGACATACATAGGACTTTGGTTGAGATGATTAGTTTTAATGCAAGAGAAAGTGAGTACACAGATGATAAAAGTGGCGTATCTGCCAGATTGAGTATCTCAGCATTAGAAAATTTGTACAGTACTGCAGAAAGAAGAATGCTGCTCAATGGTGAAAAATCAACTACTACCCGAATTACAGACTTTTGGGGTGTAATACCTGCCATAACAGGCAAAGTAGAATTGGTGTACGAAGGGGAACAAGAAGGGCCATATAATGTAGCTATGAATTTAATTTTTAAAGCTGCAAAAGACTTATTTTTGGAAAGTTTTCCAAATCCAAACCAGAAGATCAAACGTGACCTAAAAGATGAGTATGGTGTTATAAAGGCTTGGTTTTCAGGTGGAAACAATATCGAACTTCTGAATGATGATAAAGATCTCACCTTTCATAGCAACATCGAACAAGTAGCTGGATTAAAGAAGTTGGCAGAAAATTATATCAAAAACAAAGCTGAATTGCTGCCTTTTATGGAGTTGATTTTGTTTGGACTTTCTGAATCAGAAGTTATAGGTAAAAACATTCTTGAAAATAGTCTCCACTTTTCAGATCCATTGTCAGACATGTTTAATGATATGGAGAATTAAACAAAAGTACGACTTTGAACACCATAACATCCTTAGACATATTCTAAACAATGTATTGTCTTTGTCGATTTTATACTTACTTTTGCATTTTTTCTAAAGCACAATATGAAGATATCCATAAATCTTAAGACAGGTGATGTCGCTGAAGCACCTAAAAAAGATATCATCGTAGGTATAGACCTTGGCACGACCAATAGTTTAGTTGCGTATATTGTAGACGATCAACCTATTACTGTTAAATCTGTGTACGGCAAGCGCTCTCTGACGCCGTCTATCCTTCATTTTAAAGAAAACGGGGAGATTATAGTGGGTGACGAAGCTAAAAAATATTTGACATCTCATCCAGAGCGCACCATTTTTTCTGTCAAAAGACTCATGGGAAAATCATATGCGGATGTGGAAAAACTGAACTCATCCATCGGATATGAAATAATAAATCAAGACACAGAATCACTTGTCAAAGTCAAGATTGACAATCGGTTTTATACACCAATTGAACTTTCATCCGAAATCTTAAAATCACTAAAGAAGGATATTGAGCGCACTCTAAATACTGAAATATCTAAGGCCGTCATTACCGTACCAGCTTACTTTAACGATGCTCAAAGACAAGCAACTCGTGATGCAGGAAAATTGGCAGGTTTGGATGTACTCCGTATAGTAAACGAGCCTACCGCTGCTAGCTTGGCCTATGGTTTAGGATTAGATAAAAATGAACAATATAAGGTGGCTGTATATGACTTGGGCGGAGGTACTTTTGATATCTCAATCTTGCAAATTGAAGATGGAATATTCGATGTATTGTCTACTCATGGAGATACTTCTTTGGGTGGAGACGATTTTGATAGAGTAGTTATGGCTTATTGGTATGATCATCTAAAGATTGTACCTGAAGTAATAGCTTCAAATCCAGCTTTAAACCAACAGATAAGGCTAGCCGCCGAAGAAGCAAAAATCGCATTAAGTACGGTAGATACTTTCGAAAATGTAGTAGGAGACTATACCCTTCGA
>JBBRJL010000017.1:0-13782 GCA_038219375.1 Chitinophagales bacterium
AAGTAAAAGCCAGTCGCGGCTCGAGCGACAAAGCCAGACAATTGATCATACATTAAGTATAAAAGAGATTAGTATATTTTGACTTAAAACGATGAAGGATAAAACAGCCGCTTTTAAAAATGTGCGAAATGTTATACACACAGTCAAATTGAAATATAAATAAATAGGATTTAAAATTATCACCGAAACTTGAGTTAATTATAAAAACTACTTTTCGAAGCAGACGCATATTTATAATATTTGACGATCAAAAAATCTAATAATGTCGTTTAGATACCATAAATTAACATACATAAGTGGATAAGTAATCAAAAACAGATTATAAGTTTTATATTTGCTGTAAGATATCAAAAAGATTATCGCACCATTGGACAGATTAACATTTAAATATTTCTTTGAGACCCATTATTCGCCATTATGCAATTTGGCATTCCGAATCATTGGAGATATAGACAAGTCGGAAGATATTGTTCAAGATGTATTTGTAAAAGTGTGGAACAACCGTAAAGAGCTAGATAAAGATAGAAATATCAAATCGCTCATTTATACCATGGTGAAAAATCATAGTCTAGAAGTCTTGCGAAGAGATGGTATAGGCCTAAGAGTAGTGAGAATAATAAGCAGAGTGGAAGAAGACACTCAATCAAACATTCAAGAAGAAGAAATAGAAAATTATAAGCTTTTAGATCAAATATATGTATCTATACGACAATTACCACCAAAATGTGGCGAAGTATTCACCTTGAGTAAGGTAAATGGCTTAACTTACAGCCAAATTGCAGAACGCATGAATATCTCAATAAAAACAGTAGAGAATCACATGGGTAAAGCACTCAAGATGTTGCGGGAAATGATAATACCGAAACCCTAATTAAAATCACAGAATTGTACTAAAATGAATCCATTTCAATTAATATCTAAATACATCCTAGGAAAACCAAATCGTGAAGAGTACGAAGCCCTAGAGTCATGGAAAAACGAATCGGCTTCAAATCTCGATGCGCTTAAAGGGACCATAAGGATAAATGAAGTCAGTAATGATCTCAAAAATTATCAGCATGTTGACACAAAAGCAGCTTGGAATAAAGTAGCAAATAATATCAAAGTAGAAAATAAAGTTGTTAGTTTCAAACATTGGGGCAAAGTAGCTGCTATGCTATTATTAGTATTAGCATCAATTTTTGTCATTCAGTCTGGAAATAGCGGAGCCGCATCAAAAGCTCGCGTCTACACATCTAGCAGTGAGCAAATTCGACTAGATGATGGCTCTGTGATAGTCCTTGACCAAAAAAGTATATTGACAGAGACCAAAAGCAGAACGATCGAACTAGCAGGTAGGGCTTACTTTGATATCGCTCCAGACAAAAACAAACCTTTTACGGTAAAGACAAATCATGGGACACTTACTGTTTTGGGTACGGAATTCAATATCACGACAGACAGTGTTTTTTCACAAATATATGTTACAGAAGGAAAAGTAAAACACAACTATAATGGTAAAGACTACATCCTGGCCGTAGGCGACATGCTCACTATCATAGGCGATAAGGTAGAAATAACAAAAGATTCGACTTCGCAAGTGACTGCTTGGAAATCAAAAGAACTTAATTTTATTAATGAAAACCTACACAATGTGATGCGAGGTATTGGTAGTTTTTACAATGTAGAAATAGAGTTTGATTCAGAAGTAAAAGATGATGATTGTAAAATTAATACTAAATATTCTGGTGAGACATTAGATCAAGTACTCAAAGAATTATCCGTAATAGTAAGGTTAAAGTATGAAAATATTAATGGTAAAATCATTATAAAATCATTTAAATGCTAGGTATAAATGGTCAAATGGTTGATTTGTACTATCTTAATATTATTCTACCTGAATGAAACATTTGGGCAAAAAGAATTATTAAAAAAAGAAATCAACCTTCCTACAGATTTTATTAATAGAACACAAAAAGACTACCTTAATTATTTATCTCAAGAAGTCAATGTCGTGTTTAGCTACAATGCAAACTTATTGACAGATGACAAAGTTATCACCATCTCCGATAACAAAAGACAACTCAGAGAAATATTGTACGAGATATTTAGTGATCACAAATTATTGATTCTCATACTTCCACCCAACAAATTCATCCTACAGAGTAAAGGTGATATAAAAAAACAAGTATTTTACAGTCTAAGCGGTACCGTACGAGATAAAGTAACTGGCGAATTGGTAAATGGTGCAATTATTACCGAAAATCACTCGAACACGTCTGTCATTACAAATGAGTATGGTTACTTCATTTTCAAAATACCCCAAGGTCAGACTGCTCTCGAAATAAGATATCTCGGATACAAAACACAGTCTATAGAAACGGATATAAATGGACCTAAGTATTTAGATGTCTACATGGAAAACGATAATGAACTACCCATGATCATTATAGATGGTAAATCAAGACATAACCTAAGAACAGGAGGTGAATTGATGGACCTTTTCGAAACTAAAGACTATGTATCCATCATCGGAGAAAAAGATATAATAAATAATGCTAGAATTGTACCTGGAATTCAATCAGGCGGCGAAGGTCAAAGTGGTTTGTACGTGAGAGGTGGCAGCCCTGATCAAAACCTAATATTGCTAGAAGGAGTTGCGCTTTATGAAACAAGTCATACTGCAGGAATATCGTCCATTTTTATAGAAGAAAGCATTAAGGAAGCAAGTCTGCACCGAAATGGATTTCCTGCGCGATATGGCGGCAGACTATCATCGGTGCTTGATATAAATCTAAAAGATGGTGACAAATCAAAAAATAACACAATCATTTCAGTAGGTGTTCCAGGGGCAAAAATACATCTTAACGGACCAATCAAAAATACAAAAACCACCTACAATATATCTGCAAGAACTTCATGGTTGAATTTTTATGTCAATAATATACTCAGGAAATACACAAAATATGACGACATCAATATAGGTTATGCTGATGTATTAGGTAAAGTCACACACACTATATCGCCATCTAGTAGCATAAGTCTAATGGTGTACACCGGATTTGACAAACTTCAATTAACTAAGGATGATGAAGTACAAGGCCCAAACTACTCCCTCAATGTATTTGATAGAAACGGTTTGAATTGGGGTAACAAAATGGCTTCCTTAAAATGGAATTCGCTAATAAATGACAAACTTGCCATTAAAATGCAAGCTGGAATCCTAGACTATAATAACGGCTCAAGGTCGAGTTACAAATTTACATCTATCCTTACCGATAGTATAAGAACCAATGAACTTGATGTCATTTCTAAATCTAATATTTTGGATATGAATGTGAGAGCTGATGTAGAATACTATATGAACGATAAACATGTATTGCGTGCGGGCACCAATATGCTTTACCACAACTTTAATCCTACCATCAAACAAAGTACATTTATTCTTGCAGGTGACGCCGAAAGCATTATTGACAAAGACTCATTAATCAGGTCTTCAGAATACAATTTCTATATAGAAGACAATTTTAAGATCAATACTGTACTCTTTCTTTATGGAGGACTTCACATGTCAGTTTTTAATGTAAATAATACGACGTATCAATCTCTACAGCCACGACTCAAAATAATAGCAACGCCACATGAAAGACATATGATTTCATTAGCGTATAGCAAAATGACGCAATTTGTACATCTCCTAACAAACTCAGGACTTGGGCTTCCTTCTGACTTGTGGGTAACATCTACTGAAAACATTGCACCAGAAAATGCACATCAATTTAGTATGAATTACACCTATAATATCAATGAAAAATTTTACATCAGTGTAGGCGGATATTTAAAAAGATATGAAAACTCCTTAGAATATACGTCACCTGTAGAATTATTTTACTTTTTAATAAATAATGACAATATAGTTCCAGTCTTTAATACTTCTAAGGATTGGGAAAGAAACTTGGCAGTGGGTGAGAGTAGGTCACGTGGACTTGAATTATTGATCCATAAAAAAACAGGCAAAACGAAAGGTTGGATATCAACTACGTTTAGCAAAACTGAAAGGACATTTCCTTTACTAAACCAAGGCCTACCTTTTCCGGCGACACATGATAGACCGGTAAATATTAACTCAGGAATCAGTTATCAATTGTCAGAAGCTTTTTCATTTGGACTCAATTTTGTTTATGCTTCAGGCAATACTTTTTCACTTGCCACAGAAGAATATCGGGGATTACTTGGAACTACTCTATTAAAATCTGACGGAAGAAATAACTATAGACTACCACCCTTTCATCACCTAAGCTTAAATGCAAATTACTTGATGAAAGGCAAGAACTTTGATACTATTTTTGAGCTGAGTATTTATAACGTGTACAACCGACTAAATGCCTATTTTATCTATATTTACAAAAATCCTGAACTTCCAAACGATGCTTACTTAAGAAAAGTGAGTATTTTGCCAATAACACCATCTATCAATATTTCAATAAGATTTTAAAATAAAATATTGTTAAGAATAAATATAAATAGCTATAACAAAATTTAATATCGAATAAAATTCATATCACAATAACTATAAATTACATTATAGGAAATACATAAAATAAATTATTAAAAAAAAACTTATCAATTAAATAATAATGCTTAATTTTGGGTGACAAATTCAATTTATGTTATTGTTTCGCTTCAAAATACTGTTTATAATAATTGCGATATTCCAAATATCGTGTGAGGAAGACTATATTTTACATAGAGAAGCATTCAAACCTAGTATAGTTGTAAACTCAGCTTTCACAGTAAATCAACCTTGGGTAGTCAACTTAACCTACAGTAGAGATTTGCTCAATCATAATACAAAAATAAATCCCGTCACAGACGCTTATGTGGAGATTATTGAGAAAGCCACTAGTAGAATCATTATATTAAAACAAGCTGAAGATGGTTACTACAAATCTGATATTTACCCACCGCAAGCTGACAAAACGTACGAACTAAGGGTAAATGTAGATGGATATCCACTGATAACTTCATCTAGCATTGCGCCGAAAAATGCAGTAGTAGAAATTATTTCTGATGTAATAGAAAGGGTTGATTTCGAAATCAAAGATGCAGGTCAAAACTATTATATTTGGAATTTAATATTCACTAATCCAAGTAATCCTATAGATACATCTTCCATTACCGATCCAAAAAATCTAGTGTCTTCGATAAACAAATATAACAATATTGCAGGTTATCTCAATGACTTATCCAACCCAAATCCAAACGATGCTGAATCGCAAGGCACAAAATCTTCCCTATATTTATCAGATCCTAATGGAGGAAGCAATCCACCCGGTGGACAAAATCCTGACTCTACCTTTCAAGTAAAAAGATACCTAAGGTTTTTGACTGTAAGCAGAGACTTATACAGTTATTATAAGTCTGTAGAAAAATTTATAGCTTCTGACAATCACAACTCAAGTTTTTCTCAGAATCCTGAAATTCATTCTAATATTAAAAATGGATTAGGTATTTTTGCAGGATATACAGAGGCTTACAAAGAAATAAAGTAAGCGGATTACTTAAAAAAGAAAAAGCGCTTCAATTAATCCTTTTTATTCTAAACATTTAGATTTATGTCTTTATACTGTGCTTTTATTGATTTTGGGACACCTGAGTTTGACGAAGCACTCAGACTTAGATATGATGTACTCCGTAAACCACTTAATTTAGAATTTGATACGGAAGACATAGCAAAGGAATACGACTCTTTTCATATCGCTTGTTACGATCAACGATCTAATGAATTGCATGGAATACTAATACTCAAACCGATAGATGATCACACCCTTAAAATGCGACAAGTTGCTGTCTCAGCTTCTGCTCAATCAAAAGGTGTAGGCACTTTTATGGTACAAGCTAGTGAAAACTTTGCTACAGCAAAAAAATATAAAAAGATAGAATTGCACGCAAGAACGACAGCCGTAGATTTTTATTTAAAAAATGGATATTCATCAGAAGGTGATATCTTTCAGGAAGTAGGTATCGACCACCAAGCCATGTATAAATTGTTATAAGTCAACTTAACTGATCTCCCAATCGCTCAATAATCATCTTACTTATCCGTCTTCTGTATTCAGTTTCATTTTTGTAATAGGACAATATTTCATCTACATCCATCATACCTACCACCGATCCAATCAGGACATTTCGCAATCCAATATCTTTCTGGATAATCCTAGTGACATACTCTAATTTCCCTTGTATATTCATCTTGCTAAAGTCTATTTCCCGCTTACCAAGTCCACCAAAAAATAAAGCTGATAAAAGCTCATTCTGATATTTCAAAATTGGTCTGAGCACTTCATTTTGAAACAACTCTGCTTCAGACATTTCATCACCTACCTTGAGTCCTGCTATATGTGGACGCAATGATTTTATTGATATTGATCTATTCATAGACAGACGAACAATGAATGTAGTATTTCGTTCAAAGTATTTAAAAGATCAAAACATTTATAACTTTTTCAACCAATCAACCATTGCCAAATATACACCATTTGTCCAGCCAAATCCATCTTGCACAGGATACTCTCCTCCGCCACTTTCCAAATTGGTATTAACTACATTATATTTCTCCATCAGCTTGCCCGTTTTATAAAATGTTGACTCAATGAGTTTTGTCCATCTTAATGCAATTTCATTAGCCAACTCGGTATTTTCATTTTGTAATGCTGCTCTAAATGACATCCATTGGAGTGGGGCCCATCCATTAGGCGCATCCCACTGTTGCCCACTGTGGACAGTAGTAGTTAAAATACCACCTTCTGACAATAAATGTTCTTGAAAAAACAACATACATCGTTTTGCCTGATCTACATTCGCAATTCCAAATACCAATGGGAAAATACCAGCTGCAGTGATAGCTGCAGAGCAATGTTTATTATTGAATTGGTAATCATAAAAATAACCACTTTGATCATCCCAAAAATATGATTGAATAAGATCTTTTCTAGATTTTGCTTTTTCAGAAAAAAGTTGGGCAATATCCAAATGATTTGTTTCTTTATAAGCTTCTGACAAAGTTTGTTCCAATTGATACAATAGACAATTTAAATCCACAGGCAATATAGATGTCGTTTCGATAGTATCAAGTTCATATTCTGAAAGACACCACCTGCTGCTGAAATCCCAACCAGATTCACATGCTGCCCGCAAGTCACGAAATAATGATTGACTGTTTCTTTGAGTCTCTTTAGATAAATTGATATCATCGTGATACATCTCAGAGCGAGGTGTAGCCAGTTGATCCCAATATCTGTTCAGAAAATGATTTTCAGACAAAAAAACTACATGATTGTTAGCACTATTTGAACTATTCGTCTTGGCAGCCCCGTCCATCCAAAAGTGATATTCTTTTTCCAATGTTGCTAAATACTTACTGTATATTTGGTTTCCTTTTATTTCAACTAATAATTCTACCATCATGGCGAAAAAAGGTGGTTGAGATCTACTCAAAAAATATGACCTATTGCCATTTGGAATGAAGCCAACATTGTCGATTAAGTATGCAAAGTTATCAATCATACTTTCTATCAAATCAAACTTCCCTGCCACCCGCAATCCTAACATCGTAAAATAACTATCCCAATAATAAATCTCATTAAATCTACCGCCAGGAACAATATACCTATGAGGAAGAGATATGAGCGAATCACCATCAACCTTGATATCAGCATCACGTGTGAGAAATGGCCATAATGTCTCGATATGTTCTTCGACTGAATGATCCTTATTGGTAACAAAATCTGATGCGCTAGCCACCGAAAATCGAAAATGTTCCTTTAAAAAAGTTAAAAGGTCAAAATCCATTGAAGATTTTAACATTTCATATCGATGATTAATCTCTTCAGGTGGGAATAAAGGAATAGCGTCTGCAAGAGTTTTGCCATCCGAGAGTATCCCTGATAGCGCTGCATCTTTGAATAAAAAAGGAAATGTCTCCTCAGGTAAAGTCAAATGTATCATTATTAAAGAAGTATTGTGGCTACAATGATACAAATAAGAAATCAAATTACTATGTTTGTCACACAATCAAAATTTTCAACATTATGAAGCTCGGCATTAAACTCTCCTTATATATCAATTATTTTGTATTTGCGATCTTGCTTAACAGTGTAGGTATCGTCATTCTAAAATCACAAAAAGTATATGGTGTAGATGAAGTTCAAGCAAGTATATTAGAATTATTTAAAGATATGCCGATTGCCATTGTTTCATTTTTGATTGCGTCTTTTCTTCCTAGGATAGGTTACAAAAATGCAATGTTGGCGGCATTAGGGATAGTGACCATAGCTTGTTTAGGTATGTATTTGGGTAATTCTTTTTGGTCAGCCAAAATATTATTTGCTTCAGTTGGTGTGGCCTTTGCATTGATCAAAGTATCCGTTTACGCCACTATTGGACTTGTCACAAATGGCGAAAAAGAACACAACAGTCTCATGAGTTCAATAGAAGGGGTTTTTATGTTTGGTATAGCTCTGGCGTATTTTCTTTTCCCTGCATTTAATAACGAAAGTGAGCCTAATAGTTGGCTGAATGTGTATCTACTTTTGGCAGGTTTATGTGCTGTTTCGTTTGGTATATTGTTTATATCACCATTTGAAGCAAAAACAGAAATTCCAGGTACAGATTTGGGAGACGACATGAGACAAATGTTGATGCTAGTCATCAGAAGTTTAGTAATAGTTTTTGTAATATCTGCCTTTTTGTTTGTCATGATAGAACAAGGTATCATGACGTGGCTACCTACATTCAACGAAAGAGTACTCAAACTACCAGAAAATATTAGCATTATGATGGCGAGTATACTAGCACTTTCTCTAGGAGTAGGAAGGATTTTGGCTGGAGTTTTGACCCAGAAATTCTCTTGGATCCAAGTGCTTTCAGTCTGCCTTATTGGTGCCATGGCGATGGTAGTTTTTGTATTACCTGCGGCTGTAAATGCAGAAATTGGGGTTATTGACAGTCTATTTGATATTCCATTGATAGGTTTTGCATTTCCTATAGTGGGACTTTTTATAGCGCCTATATATCCACTTATCAATTCTGTGGTCTTAAGCTCACTTCCCAAAAAACTTCATAGTCCTATGACGGGATTGATCGTGATATTTTCAGCTCTCGGTGGAACGATTGGGTCTCGTATTATTGGTTGGTTATTCAAAAACATGGGTGCAGACAAAGCATTTTTCTACACCTTGATCCCGATGGCATTATTGTTTGTCGCTCTGTTTGTCTTAAGACGTTTGACCAATAAGGAAAGTGTAAAAAGCCAAGGCCAATCTCATTAAGCTGGAATAATAATCGTTTTTGCCTTCTGTATCCTTAATCCTTTCAATAGCAAAATGATCCCGATCACAATGACTAAAGGATGGAAATATTGCGGTAATATTTGGATGGTGGGTATAGCGTTTACGATACTCACTGTAATACTGAGCAATAATAAATAGGATATATATCTTGCACCAGCGTTTCCTTTAGAGCTCATCCACCACCATAATGGAATGAGAGGAGATGCCCATAATAAATTCCAATTGTTTTTGGTGGGAATATGGTCTGTACCAAACCACATAAATACCATAAGCAAACTGCAAAAGGTAATGACCCAAAACCACAAACTATCATATCGTGAAATCCACTTATTTTGCTTATTTTTTAATGATCGGAGTAAAATATTTATTTCAACAATCAACAGGATAAGAAAAAAGAATAATGGTGATAATAAAAATGAAATAAATCTATTCATTTGGCTCTCTGCCGGGAAAGTGATTAATTCTCTTGTAGAAAGCACTATTTTTTTATTTGAAGCATCTTTTACCATTACTTCATTCAAAGCATTGGCCAAATAATCAGGTATAAATGTCTCTTCCATCAAGGTAGTCTTCCTGTCAGCTTTAGCGCCAATGATGAGATCAATTCCGAAATTTGTCCAAGGCAATGGTTGCTGATACTCTTTGATGATCTGTCTGAATGTCTTAAAAGATGCACTAGATTGGTCCCAAGTAATACCATTGATATTGTTTTGGAGAATATCACGTAATCTAGTAGCACAATTATCCATAAAGAAGTCATACTTATAAGCTCGATTTTCAGGCAACATATTAATAGAAAGTGCATCTATGATCCTATGTTTTTGAATAGAGTCAAGATCCAGTACTTGCTCTGTCACTGCTCTTTCAAAATATTGATACTCTCTCATAAATCTATTAAAGTCGCCTTCAGCAAGTAAATATGGTAACTTACCACGCATGAATTTCACCATAAAGCCTGGTGTGTCAAAATCAAAGGTACCATAATTATATACGATATCTGACTGGGCTGATTTATCTTGAATTCTTATAGCATTATGACCATAAATCGAGTAAATTTCCTTACCCGGTGCACAAGTTAGTATAGAAATGGTAACATCAGAAGATTTGGATTGTGAAAATAACACAAACGTAACCACCATTAAAATCAGACTTAAAACAATCTTTTTATTCATGTCCCAAAGATAATAGTAATTTGATATACTCGAAATATTTTTTTATGGTTATACCCAAGTTCGTGCATTTAATTGATATCACCACAATTTTTAACAAATTTCACTACCTTTGACCCAACAAATAGTAAGAGCATTGGAACGCATTTTAAAATATTTCCCTGACTTAACAGACACACAAAAAAGACAGTTTGAAGCACTTGGACCACTTTATGAAGAATGGAACAGCAAAATCAATGTCATCTCTCGAAAAGACATAGAGAACTTATACCTTCATCATGTCTTGCATTCTCTTGCAATTGCAAAATTTATTCAATTCAAACCTGATACAAAAATCATTGATCTAGGTACAGGAGGCGGATTCCCTGGTATTCCATTGGCGATTTTATTTCCCGAGTGTCAATTTACCTTGGTAGATAGTATCAACAAAAAGATCACAGTTGTCAATGCAGTTGCAGAAGCGCTAGAACTAAAAAACGTAACTGGTAAAACAGGTCGAGTAGAAGAATTAAAAACCAAATGCGACTTTGTAGTGACAAGAGCAGTAGCGAAAATCGATAAGTTATTGCCTTGGAGCAGAAAAGTAATCAGTGAAGATCATAGAAATCTATATCCAAATGGTCTGATTGCACTAAAAGGTGACCTGACGGATGAGATTAAACTGATCCCAAAATTTGAATATAAGGAAAAAGAACATATTCTGAAGTATTTTAATGATCCATATTTTGAAGAGAAGTATGTACTTTATGTGCAGGGATAAAATAGTTTAAGGATTTGTCTATAAAACATAAAAATAATAAACTTAAAAGTAGTATACTGTTTAAATATCTACTTCCGGCGCACAATTTCCCCAACCGCCAAGGTATCTGCGAATAGCAAAATTTTAATATTGGCATTACGGTGCAAATTGTCGATTGCCTCATCCAATAATGTGGAGATTGCCTCTGCCTTTTTGATATCAATAATTTTAGTCATATTGTTTGCAATTTCAATCTCTTTTTCCGTGAGATTCACTTCCTTATTTTTGGTATAAATCCAAAATACAAACTGATTAAAAAAATGGAGACCATACTCAAAGAAGTTCTTTTGATCGTTTTTGCTCATATCTGATATTACCGCAATCCACTTATTTATTTCTATTGGATCGGACTTATAAGCAATACGTAACCACGAAATAAGCAAATCAGAAAAATCAGGCGCTTCATCCATACCAATATTCTGAGCAAGATTGATGTTTCCGTCAGATAGATTGGCTATTTGTTCCGCTTTTGCCTCAGAAATATCGAGTTTTTTTTGTATATATTGACTGATTTCTTTGTTTTCAAATTTTGGTATTTTTACCAACTGGCACCTACTCAAAATAGTCTTAAGTACTAAGTTTTGGTTTTCTGCGACCAATATTATGAATGTATTGTCTGTGGGTTCCTCTATCAATTTCAGTAACCTATTCCCTTCTTTATCTAAATATTCTGGTAACCACATGATAAGCACCTTATAGTCAGACTCATACGACATCATATTCAGCTTATGAATGATGTCGTTACATTCTTTTACATTGATATTGAGCTGAGAATCAGAATTCAATAGCTGCAGCCATTCAGTTGTTCCCATATATGGATTTTTTGCCAATATTTCACGCCATTGCGGCAGGAAATCATCGCTAGTCGTTAACTCTCTCTTTTTTTCTCCAAACTTTACAACTGGAAATGAATAATGTATATCAGGATGAATGAATTTACCTGTCTTTAGACATTGACCGCATTTGCCACAGCTATCATCTTCAGTTCTTTGTTCACACATTAGATAACTCGAAAAAGCAAGCGCCATAGCCAAAGCGCCGTAGCCTTCTCTAGCTAAAAAAAATTGTGCATGTGGTACCCTTCCCTTTTGCACCTGCTGAATAATCTGCCTTTTAACTTCGCTTTTGCCTGGTATTTGTGAAAACTGCATGCTATTATCTTATTATTATAATTATGCCCGTAGGTCTCTATATGCTTTTAATAATATGCAAATGTACGGATAAACCTTATCAAATGCACGCCATGTTTAGTCAAATCATACAAAAATGAAAAAATCGATTTTAGTTCTTTAAAAATGTATTACCAACCTTTTAAAAAAAACTTTTTCAGCGCTGTGCAGGTATTTACGTTTTTTGTGAAGGTCCAGTTTATATTAGAAAATAAGTATTCATTTAGGTATGATTTTTATGATAAGGATAAAGTAATTGGATAGGGGAATTTTAGTGCATAGTGCTCAATTTCTAATTCTTTTGCGAAAGTAAGAAAAATACTTCAAATTATTGGTGTCATCCTGTATGGTTTGGGCAATGAGGGATCAATATCTTTTGTATTTATGGCATCCTTTTAGTAGCTCAATTTGGCAAATGAACTGCTTGTTGTTCCAGAAGCAACTATAATAATATTTGAAATTGGAGCTTCTATCATTCTGACGAATCAAATGTAATACCAATTGTATTTATAAAACGGCCCAAAATAAAGAAACAAATTTTTTATTCAATCTATGAAAAAAAATCTTAGGTAGTATAAGTAACGGAATGTTTTTTTGATGAAGAGTTAATGAAAATAGTAGAGTTACGTGGGATGTTTTACATGTAATATTGGTTGCACCCCAATCATTAATTTAAAAAAGCCACATGAAATATTACATTTCAGGTGGCTCTTTTTACATATTTTACGATACTTGATTAAGCTGCGATCAACTTCCTTATCGCATTTTTATTCAACTTTTCTTCGACATAAATCTTGTCTACCAAAAATTCTTTGATATCATTTTGGGATGGTAATTCAAACATTGCGTCATTCAATATTGCCTCACATAATGATCTCAAACCTCGTGCTCCAAGCCTGTATTCTAGCGCTTTATCAGCTATCAAGTTAATAGCTTCTTTGTCAAACTCCAACTTTATACCTTCTAATGCAAAAAGCTTATTATACTGCTTAAGCAAAGCGTTTTTTGGTTCTGTTAGAATGGCAATCAACGTTTCCTTGTCGAGTGGCTCAAGATAAGTCAACACGGGGAGTCTACCTATCAATTCAGGTATAAGCCCGAATTGTCTTAGATCTTGATGTGTGATGTATTGGAGCATATTCTCTCTGTCCACTTTATCTTTGTCATCACCATTGAAACCTATTACTTGCGTATTTAGTCTTTTTGATATCACTTTCTCAATACCAGCAAAAGCACCACCACAAATAAATAAGATATTGGACGTATCAACCTTGATCATCTTTTGTTCTGGATGTTTCCTCCCTCCATGTGGTGGT
>JBBRJL010000018.1:0-13748 GCA_038219375.1 Chitinophagales bacterium
AGTACCTGTATTTATTAATTCCAATAGTCATAATGAATTCGTGTGGTCCTAAAACCATTTTTGAGCAAAAGGAAATAGTTCCGAATCCTTGGAAATATGGAAACAAAATTAGTTTTACCTATGAAATTCAAGATACTTCACAAGCATACAATCTTGTCTTAGAGATGAGCCATAAAAGTTATTTTTCGTTTGAAAATATTTATCTTGATGTGACTACTATATTTCCGGAGGGAGAAGTAATAACCAATCCCGTTTCTTTCCAACTATCGAATAGCCAAAGTGAATGGATAGGAGATTGTAGTGGCGATAATTGTGATATCAGCATTGAGATGTCTTCAAAAGCATATTATAAAAAGGCTGGTAAATATCAACTTATTTTTGAGCAATATTCCAGAAAGGAAAGTCTTGAAGGCATTAATTCATTAGTAGTGAAGATCCAAGAAAATGAAGAATAAGACAATAGATTATATATTATGGTTTGTATTTGTGATAGCCATTACCTACTTTAAATTTTCTTATCATGAATTATGGAAAGATGAGTGGCAAGCTTGGTTTGTTGCAAAGGATAAAAGTTTGTCTGAAATCTTTTCATTTTTGTATTATGAAGGTCACCCCGCACTTTGGTATTTATATTTAAAGATATTTACATTGTTTACTTCATGGTCAAAGCCAGAATACATTATTCATGTTGCTCATATTATATCGGTGGCTGCTGGTTTATATTTTTTATTTGTCAGATTTACGCTTCCTACAGTAGCCAAAGTTCTTTTAGCGTTTTCTTATTTTATATTTTTTGAATACGGAATTGTAAACAGGGGATATTTTTTAGTGATTCTATTTGCTTTCTGGGCAGCGTATCTTTTAAAGAAAGAAGATTATTCATGTGCACAGCTTGGTGTTGTACTATTTCTTTTGTGTCAGACTGAAGTTTATGGTGCATTGATGGCTATAGCTTTGGGTATATACATTGTCATGAAAGAAAAAAACGTTTTTACGGCGATACAGAAAAAAGATATCATAGGGTTGGCTTCAGGCTTATTGTTTTTTATAATCTCAGTTTTTCCACGAAGTGCGGGACACGTCAGTAAAACAAGTGCGAAACAACTAGGTTTTTTAGACAAAATACTGACATCTTTTCAAGGTAATCTTAGTAATACATATGCAATAGGGTCTACCAATGATACATTTACGTATGGGTGGACGGCCTTGGGTTTATTTTTTTCAGTTTTATGTTTGTTTGGTCTTTTTTTTCTTTTTAAAAATCATAAAGCACTTAGGAATACTTTTTTCATCTTTCTCACCATGATGATTAGTTTTAGTATTCTATTTTTTCTTGGAGGTATCAGGCAGTGGGGCATGGGGTTTGTGTTTTTTATTGTTTTGTTGGAAATAAGAGGATTAGATCTCAAAAATGAGATGTTGGCGGCGGGTATTTTAGGTGTTTTTGGAATATTTAATATGATTCATAATATAAAGGCAATTAGAGAGGATGTTAGATTACCTTTTACGAATGCCGTGGTTGCGGGCCAATTTATTAAAGAAAAAATTCCTGAAAGAGTACCAATTGTGGCAATCAACAAATTTGAAGCGACTCCCGTAGTTGGCTATGCTGGGAGAAGTTTTTTTGAATTGCCTGACGGTGTACCGTTTAGTTATTTCAGATGGGTCGACAGAATATACTTGCCAAATGAAAATGAATTAAGGCTTTTCGGAAAGTTCAAAGGCGTAGGCGGTATTGTAGTTCTTTCACCAAAACCACTAGATGCACAGAGATTTCCTTCTCTTCAATTATGGCGTAAGTGGGACGAGCCAAATTATAAAAACGAAAATTATTATTTGTACACCTTAGCTTTAACAGGAGTCAAAGATGAAAATAGGTCTATGACTCCTGTTGAATAGTGCAGGTTATTTATGACATTCACCTGACGTGAATTCGTTAATACCAGCACATCCTGCTTGACACGGGTTGCCGTAAGTCTTGTTATTACATCCACAAACGGGTTCGTATTGCAAGGTACAGATACAGTCGGTATCTATATTTTCTATGCAAGAAGTTGTTTCTTCTTTACAGCAAGCGGAAACCAACAAGATAATGGAAATTATCGTGGTAACTTTGATAAAATTATTAATTTGTAACATACCATATAAATTTTGATGTACTGTTAAAGACGTAAATCAATTGTCAAAAGGTTGGGGTCAAAAAAGCTGATATCCTATCCCTAACTGAAAATTTCTCAAACGTGTACTAACGTTCTCCAATTCATTACCTTGAGAGTCGGTAAATATTACATCGTAGAATGAAGACATGCTCCCAGCATATTGTGCATGAATAAATAGTTTATCTGTAGGAAAAACTCGAATACCAAACACATATGTAAAGTCCGTACCATTAGATATTTTTGTGACCGCCTCTTCCCAAGCACCATTGATTTTATACTTTTCGGAGCCTCTGATGCCTACACCTAAGCCACCATAAATGCCCAATTGCTTTATGATTTTGTATTGTACTTGTGGGATTAAATCCAAATACTATAACTTGTAGCCGCTATGCGCTTGAAGGGAATCGACGCCCAAACCAAAGCCTTTTTGCGAAAACTGTATATCCAAAGCTACACTTAGGTTTTCTGTAAGGTTGAATTCGGGCTTTACAGAAAGGAAATAATTTGTGTTAGCCCTTGGCATAAAACTATCTAGATTTTCTACAACTAAGTTACTGAAATTTGCGCCACCACCAATAGAAAATTTCAATTGTGCTTGGAGATTAGACGAAATGAAGATTAAACATAATGCAAAAAATATGTTTTTCATAATAAAAAAATTTTAAATTGATTAATATATTTTGAATACAAGGATGTCATTTATTTATAAAACAGAGTTACTATGGGTCTTATTGTGAACGGGATGTTAAAAAAATATTCAGAAATTGTGATTATTTTTTACTTAATGGATGGTATTTCATCATGGTATCACGAAGGTAATTCCTATCTACATGCGTATATATTTCCGTAGTGAGGATGGACTCGTGACCCAACATTTCTTGAACAGCACGAAGGTCAGCGCCGCCTTCGACGAGATGTGTAGCGAAAGAGTGTCTGAAAGTATGTGGACTTACTGTCTTCTGAATACCTGCAAGAGCAACAAAATTTTTAATCATCGTAAATATCATCACTCGACTTAGTCCTTTGCCTCTTCTGTTTAGAAAAAGCACATCTTCTGATCCTTTAGCAATGGTAGGCAAAGTCATTCTCTCGGTAGCGAGATATAGACCTATATGTTTTATTGCGGAATCCCCTATTGGTACAAGCCGTTCTTTATTATTTTTACCAAGAACTTTCACAAACCCTTGATCGGGAAAGTAATTACTTAGTTTTAAGGTGATCAATTCTGAGACACGCAGTCCACAAGCGTAAAGTGTCTCTAGCATAGCACGATTTCGCTGACTATGTGGCAATGAAAGATCTATGGATCTCAAGATAAGATCTATTTCATCATAACTAAGTACATCGGGTAGGGTACGTTGTAATTTAGGGCTTTCCAATAGTTCTGAAGGATCGGTATCTATGATATCTTCCATAATTAAAAACTTGTAGAATGCACGAATTCCAGAAATAATGCGCGCTTGACTTTTGGGTTCTAGACCGAGATCATTGATATAATAGACAAATCCGGTGAGATGATCGCCCGTTAGTTTATCTGGAGAAAGGTCGACTTTTTGTATAAGGACATACTCTAGAAGTTTGCCCACATCTCTGATATACGCATCAATGGAATGGTGCGAAAGCGATTTTTCCAGAAGGAGGTAAGCGCTAAACCCTTTTAAACTGCTATTCCAATCCATGATAAAGAGATATACAAATAATCTTATACTCAAACGTTTTTAATTATTATTTGTTATCTACCTTTATAATTGCTAGGATATTTCTTTTTTGTGTGAGAGCTAGCCAAATTGATGTAACAAAAAGGAAATTTTAGCCCTTCGATCAGAAAAATAAAATAAAAATAAAGAGATGAAAATAGGTATCGTGTGTTATCCAACTTTTGGGGGAAGTGGTGTGATCGCTACTGAACTCGGGATAGGTCTTGCAGAAAAAGGACACGAAGTACATTTTATCACTTATAAAAGACCGGTAAGGCTAACTGCTTTTCACTCCAATGTGTTTTTTCACGAGGTGAGGTCATTGGAATATCCGCTATTTGAAAACGCACCATACGAAACAGCATTAGCCAGCAAATTGGTAGATGTCGTAAAGTTTGAAAAATTAGATATTTTGCATGTACACTATGCTATACCACACGCAGCAGTAGCTTATATGGCCAAACAAATATTGAAATCTCACGGTATACATATACCCGTAATCACTACCTTGCATGGCACAGATATTACACTTGTAGGTGCGGATAACTCATTTGCGCCAGTGGTTGAGTTCAGTATTAATGAGTCTGATGGCGTAACCGCAGTATCTGACCAATTAAAGCAAGAAACCTTATCCACATTTAATATAAAGACGGAGATAAAAGTCATTCACAATTTTATAGACTTCAGTAGATTCCGCAAGACAAATAAAGACCACTTCAAGAAAGCAATAGCTCCAGAGGGAGAAAAAATATTAGTGCACATTTCCAATTTCAGAAAGGTAAAGAGAGTGGAAGACGTGGTAGCCGTTTTCAGTATTGTAAATAAAAAAGTAAGGTCCAAGTTATTGCTCATAGGCGATGGACCTGAAAGAAAGACGATGGAGGATTTGTGCCGAACCTATCATTTGTGTGATGACATAAGATTCCTTGGCAAACAAGAAGCGGTAGAAGAAATCCTTGCAATAGCAGACTTATTCATACTACCATCAGAAAATGAAAGTTTTGGCTTAGCAGCGTTGGAAGCGATGGCTTGCGAAGTACCAGTCATTTCATCCAATGCAGGAGGTATACCGGAAGTAAACATTGATGGTGTGACGGGATATATGTGCAACGTAGCAGATGTAGATTGTATGGCAAGCAGATGTGTACAGCTACTCGAAGATGAAGAAATGCTTGCCACATTTAGGAAAAATGCATTTGCTCAAGCAAAAAGATTTGACATACACGAAATTTTACCCATTTATGAACAATATTATCTGGAAATTATCGAAAAAAGTAAGTCAAAATTTCTCGAACTTATCAATTAACGATGAGTATCTTAGTGACAAAAGCGTCTTTGTCCCTAGATGTGTTTTCACTAGCACTAAAGACTAAATACACTCCTGTTGCCGCTCTTGTACCATTATAATCATTTCCATCCCAAATAGCTTGTCCTCCGAATGCTTTGGTTTCGTAAATTAATTTTCCACTGATGTCCGTTATCTTGACATTAGCATCTCTTACTAAACCTTTGATAGCTATTGGTCCGCGATATTCCCGTCTTACGGGATTTGGGTATGCATAAACTTCTGAGCTATGGCTATTTCCACCACCAGTCGTTGAGGTCTTGAAGCTCTGAATGCCCCCAGTAGTAAAAATAAACATTTCGCCTGTCAGTGGATTGAATGTCAGTTCAGTGATAACATCAGTAAGTAAGGGTGAGTTTTTGGTATCAAACTTCATCTCTTGGCTTGTGCCATCTGAAGACTGAATGAATATGCCATTACGAGTCCCAAACCATTTTCTATTTGCACCATCTATACCAATGGACAAAATGTCTTCACTTTTTAATAATGGTGCAGGGATATCATCTACCACTACTTTTCTAGTATTGCCTCTACATGCTATAGCAAAAGGGTCTCCACAATCAAAAACCACTGGTCCCTCATCCGTACCAACCCAGATTGAACCGTCAAGGTCTTTTGCTAAGCAGTTTACTTTGTTTCCAGTGATCTCACTATTATTTCTGGTGATATATCTTATTTTATCATCCGTAGGATCTGCCAATGATTCATTTTCGTTAAAAACAATCAAACCATTACCGACTCCTGCGACTACCACCCATTTATTATCATTATCATCAAAAACGATGTCGGTAAGATTTGTAGCACCGGGCACACCGAAACTATACCAGAGATCTTCTTTGGTTTTTACTACTAGTGGTTTGGTAGAACCAAAATTCGAAATCCAAAGGTTTTCATCTTTATCAAAAGCTAAACTACTGATTCTTGTTCTTGCAAAGTCACCAACCACTCCTTGTAAAATACTATTATCTTTATTGTAATGGACAGCTTCCTTTGTTTCTTCATTATAACGAATGATGCCATTCCAATATGCACCTACATAAACTTCTGGGTTTTTTGGGTGCAAGGCAATGGCTTCAACACTTGCATAATCTGTACTCTCCATTAATGGAATATTACTTTGGTTGAAATTGGTCCAATTTTGGTCTTCATATTTATAGTAGCCCCATCTCGTTCCTGTTGGTTGTAAACTTTCGGTGATTCCTTGTGAGGTGATGTATGCAACATCTTTTTTGAATGCTACTTTTCCAGCGGTATTTGCGAAAGGCCCTCGGAAAGACAATCTTTGACAAGTAGACGTTTTTGACTCTGTGTACTTTATTGGATCCCATAAGTCCGCGTACCAAACCCTTCCTTTTTCGTCTTCAATAGCATATTCGACCAGAGAAAAACAATCAGGCACACCGTCTGTAATATTATCATTCTCGCCAATAAATACCATAGTACCTCTGAGTGATGAGTTTTGCATGCCCACCATAATGGAGGAGCCTTCATCAGAAATGAATTTAATAGTACCTTGAGATGATGATGGTTTAAATATTAATTTAAATGTTCCATCATCAGCCATTTTGTATATATTGTTGTCAATATGTGCGTACAGATGGCCGTTTTTTACACCCATTCCTAAGACTTCGTATGATTGTGGAAGACCACTAGATGAAGAGATTATTTTCCACTGATTAAAATCTGAGAGATTTCGACCATCAAGAGAAACCTTATAGAGTCCTTCTTCTGTACCAGCATAGAGTTCGTTATTAAAAACCTGAACAGAAAATACCCTTAAATCTGTAAAAGTAGTAAAAGGAAACTCTTGTTTGGCGGGATTAAAACCTAATATGCCAAAATCAGTAGCGAAGTAAGATTGCTGAGCGTTTACGATATGAAAGTCATTGATATTTTTACTTCCTACGATACTAGAATTGGACATGATAAATGGTAGAGAGTTGACATCATTACCTTTTAAAATATCAATGTTACCATCTTTGTAAATGATTAAAAGTTGTTCATTAAATTTGTCGTAGACCAGAAAAGAGGTATTCACACCAGAAAATCCATCTTCCTTTGCTAAAAAGCTGAAAGACAGATCATCTTTGTTTATCACAATAATACCACTTTCGGCACCATAAATAATATTTTCGGCACTTTGGGTCACGGTCAAACCTTCCCTATATGCTAAATGAGATTTCCACTCACCTAAAGCCAAATCACTTTGGCCAATCAGAATCTGATAAAATAAAATAAAGGGTACTATCTTGTATACAAAGTTGATCATAAACACGGATGTTTTTCATTATACTTATTAAAGAGACAAATGCTCTTTTTATTGTTTTTAGGATGATTTTATTTTCTAATTGATAAAAAAACATATTAAAGAACAACAAGGTTAAATCAGAAAGAAAGTTTCAGTAGTGTCTGCTTTTTAGCTATTTTATCATATTAAAACACAAATTATTATTAATCTTCACCAATAAAACATTATTTTAACGATAAAACGAAATAAAATTTGGATACTTAGCATTATTAATTAAACCTTTACATCCTTTGGTTTGTCTATATAGGTGTTATTATTTAGAAGTAGGTTTTTGGGTTTTATTTAAATGGTTTGACTCATCAATTATTCGTTTCCTGCACTTTTAGCTCAGTATATACAATTTTTAACAATATGCAATTCAGAATAATTTTATTGTTCTCCATACTTTTTCCTTTTTTAACTTATTCCCAAGATAAAGTATCAATTATCAAGATATCTGGAAAAGTTATAGAAGAATCATCAGGTTTACCACTAGAGTTTGCCACAGTATCTTTGTTTTCTTCTTCAGACAATACTTTAATGGGTGGCGGACTTACGGGAATTGATGGTACATTCAGTATAGATGGTGGACCAAAACAAATGTATATTCTAATAGAGTTTTTGTCGTTTTCTACCAAAAGAATAGATAATATATTTCCACAAAATGGTCAAGGAGAAATTGCGTTAGGCGACATTCAAATAGAATCAGATGCTGTTTCACTTGAGATTATAGAAATCGTAGGTGAAAAAAGTGAAACGACGTTTGCATTGGACAAAAGAGTATTTAATGTGGGAAAAGATTTGTCAAATCGTGGTGGTACAGCACAAGACATTCTGGATAATGTGCCATCAGTCACCGTAAATGTAGACGGAGGTGTGAGTCTGAGAGGAAGTGGAAATGTCAGAATTTTGATAGATGGAAAACCAAGTGGTTTGGTAGGTATCGGCGGTGCGAATGGATTGAGATCACTTCCTGCCAATATGATCGACAGAATAGAAGTCATTACTAATCCTTCGGCAAAATTTGAAGCCGAGGGCATGTCAGGTATCATCAATATTATCCTTAAAAAGGATAATAAAGCAGGTATAAATGGCTCATTCGAAGTGTCGGGAGGCTGGCCTGAAAATTATGGGCTGGGTGCAAATTTGAATTACAGAAAAGGAAAGGCCAATTTTTTTGTTAATTATGGTCTAAATTATAACAACAATCCATCACAAGGATATACCTATCAAGAATCTTATCGAGGAGATACTACTGCGTCAAGTTATATCATCAGAGAAGGCGAAAGGATAAGACTGTCCAACAGTGTTCGGGCAGGAATGGATTTTTCTATTAATGAATCACAAACATTGACTGGGTCGTTTTTATATAGATATTCTTATAATGATAATAATAATCCGATCAGATATTATGACCACAAGTTTTATGGTAATGAGCCGAAGGGTAGATTTTTTGTTCCGACCTTTTCATATTCATTACGAACAGAACTTGAGACAGAAACTAGTCCGACACTCGAGTATACGGTTGATTATATCAAAAAATTCAAACAAGAGGGAAGAGAACTGAAAGCTTCTGTACAGTTCAGCAGTAATGATGAGGTGGAGAGCTCTAACTATACCCAAGGTTTTTATGACCTTGGAAATTTTGAAGGTAATACGCTGATCCAAAGAGCCAATAATGCAGAAGACCAACAAACGATAATTTTGCAAGCTGATTATGTACATCCATTTTCCAAAAATACGAAGTTTGAAGGGGGTTTAAGGTCGCAACTGAGGGACATTAGAAACGATTATTTGGTGGAAGAGTTGGAAGGAATAGATTGGATGAGAATAGACAATTTGTCCAATGACTTTAGATATAAAGAAGGCGTTCATGCTGCGTATGCTATTTATGGTTCAAAGATAAATAAATTTAGTTATCAGGGCGGACTGAGGCTAGAGTATTCAGATATCAACACAGAACTACTGGAAACCAATGAAATCAACCCAAGGACTTATTTCAATTTATTCCCGAGTGGTCATATCAATTATGAGTTTGCTGGTCAGAACCAAGTTCAGCTTAGTTATACAAAAAGAATCCAAAGGCCAAGATTCTGGGACTTGAATCCATTTTTTACTTTTGCTGATAATAGGAATATATTTAGTGGTAACCCAAATTTGAACCCAGAATTTACAGATAGTTATGAGCTGGGTCATATCAAATTTTGGGAAAAAGGAAATATTGGTACGAGTGTATTTTGGAGACATACTACAGATGTCATACAAAGGGTGACGACATTTAATACTGATGGTACTACCAATACAAGACCACTTAACCTATCCACATCGGACAATGCTGGGGTAGAGTTTTTATTTGCCTATAACCCTAAAAAGTGGCTAAAACTCGACGGAAATGTCAATGTGTTCAGGAATGTAATCAAAGGAGAATATGATGGATTGGATCTTGGGGCAGATAGTTACAGCTGGTTTGGTAGGATAGGAAGTCGGTTTTCATTCTGGAAAAATGCTGATTTTCAGTTTAGGTTTAATTATCGGGCACCTGTAGACATTCCACTAGGAGTGCAACTACCTCAATATATTGTTGACATAGCTTTTAGCAAGGACTTTTGGTCCAATAATGCGTCATTCACCTTGGCGGCACGAGATTTATTCAACTCTAGGAGAAGGAATTCAGAGATTTTCACAGATGACTTTTACCAAAGAGTGGACCAACAATGGAGACGTGCTCCGATCATCGCTACTGTTAATTATCGCCTTAATATGAAAAAGGAGCGTAAAAAACCAGGTAAAGACAGAGAGTTCGAAGGTGGAGGAGATATTTGAATTTCGAATAATAATTTGAACCTGTTTTAATACAGTACAAAGCCAACATATGAATATAAGAAGATTAAAGGCTTTTATTACAAGCAAGATAAGTCATGAAATATCTGATAAAATCTACTACCATGGTGTACACCATACCCTTGAAGTGCTCCACGTTTGTAATGAATATATTAAAAGGTTAAGTATTGGTAAAGCGGATGCATTTTTGTTAAGAACTGCAGCCTTGCTGCATGATATTGGTTTTATCTGGACTTATAACAATCATGAAGAAAGAGGGGTACAATATGCAAAGCAGATTCTGCCGGAATGGGGATATCAGGAAGATGATATTGATGTAATTTGTAAAATGATTATGGCTACAAAAATACCGCAAAAACCGCAAAATCTTTTGGAAATGATCATTTGTGATGCCGATTTGGACTACTTGGGTACCGATAGGTTTAAAACTACAGGTGAAACTCTTTATCAGGAATTATTAAATTTTGGACTTACAGAAAATGAAAAAAGCTGGGACAGGATACAAATAGACTTCTTGGGCACACATGAATATCACACAGATTATGCAAAAAAACACCGCAAACCAGTCAAAAGACAGCACTTAAAAGAAGTTATGGATAAGCAGTAATTTACTAGAGCGTTATTTTATTGCATGAAGGAAATTTGGCATTTAAATTCTTTTGATTATAAATTATAAAATAATTACCTTAGTTTTGGCTTTCCAAAAAAAAACAATTGTGTTATGGACCCACATCAAAAAATCAACTGGAAAAGTATATTTTCTTTATCTTCTGTCTCATATACTATTCTAGGTGTAGTACTTGCCGTTATCGCATTAAAAGGATTCATGATACCTAATCATTTTTTGGATGGTGGCGTAACTGGAATATCTATATTAGCACACGAAATATTCCATGTAAATATCAGTTGGGTAATGATCGTTCTCAACATTCCATTCATCTATATAGGGTATAAAAAAATAGGAAAAACTTTTGCAATCCAATCTACTGTTGCCATCATACTTTTAGCGGTATTGATGTATTTTATACATTTTGATGAGGCTATCACAAACGATAAGATACTAATTGCAATATTCGGTGGTTTTCTGATAGGGCTTGGTATCGGTTTTGTAATCAAAAGCGGTGGAGTAATAGATGGACTTGAGGTAATAGCAGATTATACCAATAAAAAATATGGATTTACGACGAGTGAGATTATCCTCTTTATCAATACCTTGATATTTTTGACAGCAGCTTTTTATTTTGGTCTTGAGTCGGCTATGTATTCTATTCTTACTTATTTTACGGCGACCAAAACTGCCGATTACGTGGTAGATGGATTTGAAGAATACACAGCACTTACTATTGTCTCCAAAGAGCACGAAAAAGTCAAGTCCATTATCGTTAATGACTTTAATAAAGCAATTTCGGTATACAAAGGAGAGCGAGGTTATCTACCGGGATCTTTTGATATCAAACAGGAGTGTGATATTGTCATGACTATCGTGACTAGACTGGAAATACACAGGATCAAAGAAGCTATTTCAGAAGCTGATCCGACAGCATTTTTTTATGTACAGAGCATAAAGGAAGTGACAGGAGGTATCATTAAGAAAACAAGGAAACATTAAGTGTTACATTTAATTTTAATCCACTACTTCATAGATGGTCATAGATTGAGCTTTATTTTTTAAGGTGACTTCACCAATTTGTTTACAGTGAAAAGATTCTTTGACTTTTTGAAAAGATGTTTCATTGATAACAATCTGATCGGGGAGACCTGCTGCTTGAAGCCTTTGGGCAGTATTGACCGTATCGCCGATGACCGTATAATCGAGTCTGCGCAGACTTACAGAACCGATATTGCCAGAAATCATTTCACCACTATTGATTCCAATCGAAACCTTAGGTTTGAAAGCAACATTTTCTGAAACTATGGGAAGTGCGTTTATTTTATTTTTGACAGCAAGACTGGCATCTATGGCACGATCTAAATGAAAATCTCCCTTAAATATTGCCATGATGGCATCACCAATAAACTTATCAATATAGCCGCCCTGAGCAATGATTTCTTTGACCATGACATCAAAGTATTTATTGAGTAATTGTACAACAGTATCCGGTTTTTCGTTTTCACTAATGGTTGTAAAACTACAGATATCAATAAAAACAACGGACGCATCAATGGTTTCATTGATCATCAAAGAGTTTTCAAACTCTCTGCTGCTCATAAACTTTAGGACAGTCTCATCCACATACATTCTTAGTATATTATTCTCTTTGACCGCTTTCATTGTTAGCTTTAATTGCTGAACATGTTTGATGGTTTTTTCCATGGTAAGGTATAAATCATCAAAATTTACGGGTTTTGTTATGAAATCAAAAGCACCACGATTCATGGCGGTGCGTATATTATCCATGTCACCGTAAGCGGAAACGATGACTGATTTTAAAAGACTATTTTGCTCTGCCAATTTAGAAAGCAAGGTCAATCCATCCATGACAGGCATATTAATATCACTAAGCACAACTTCTATATCAGGGTGAATTTCTAGTTGCTCTAAGGCATGACTTCCATTTACAGCAAATACAAACTCATATTCTTGCTGTCTTATTTTTTGTCTAAATTTTTGTTTAATGAGTATCTCTAAATCCGTCTCATCATCTACAACGAGTATTTTTGCCATGACTAAATATTGTTTAATTTTTCTTTTAAAACTGAAAACTCAATGGGTTTCGTCAGGAAATCATCTGCACCAAGTTGCATCGCAGTATCGTAGTTTTCTTTATCTCCATAAGCAGTGATCATGTATACTAGTGGTGGTGGCGTAGAATACATCACTTTTATTTTTTTTAACAACTCCAATCCACTCATACCCGGCATATTAATATCTGACAATATGAGTACTGCTTGCTGAGTGTTCTCCGTCATATATTTTAAAGCTTCTTCGCCTGATAAGGCAAAAGAAAAATCAAATTCACCAGACTTTATTTCTTTTCGGAATCTTTGTTCAAAAAGGGTTTTTACATCTACTTCGTCATCAACAACAAGGATTTTCATGTTCATATATTTTGGAGTTGCAAGGGTAAAGATAAGGTAAATTTGGTAGAATAATCAATTTTTTTTGAAGTTTCATCAGTATAGGACTCTACGGATATGGCTCCGCCATGAGACTTTACTATGTCATAACTCAGGCTTAATCCTAAACCAGTACCTTGCCCGGTTGGTTTTGTAGTGAAGAAAGGCTGAAATATTTTTTCCTTTATTTCATCAGGTATCCCGGTACCATTGTCCAGAACGGAGATTTCTATTTTGCCATTGATAAGTCGGGTAGCCACAGTTACTGTGGGTGTAAAATCTTTTTGGTTGACATCGTCCATATTCCCAGCGTTATTTTTTATGGGACGTATGCTTTTTGTTTTGTCATTGACGGCATAAAA